>JAZGHI010000612.1:0-2794 GCA_036480955.1 Candidatus Adiutricales bacterium | reverse complement strand
TGTTTGTGTTCGCCAAGAGCCATGCGGGTAATAGCGCTCATGGGCTCACCCTGGGAACCTGTTGAGATCAATACCACCTTATCGTCAGGAAGTTTATGGAGTTGGCCTAAAGCCACCTCCTGATTTTCAGCAAACACCAGGAAGCTGATTTCCTTGGCAATTCGAACGTTTGTAACCATACTCCGGCCGTCAAAGGCGAGTAAACGGTCAAACTCCAACGAGATATTGGCCACATGCTGAATACGTGAGATATTGGAGGCGAACATGGCCAGAATAATCCGGCCTTTCGAGGCCCGAAAGATACCGCGGAATGTTTCCAGGATTGTATTTTCGGAGGATGAATTGCCGGTCCGTTCGACGTTAGTCGAATCAGAAAGAAGGGCCAGCACTCCCCGCTCACCGTATTCGGCGAACTTATTCAAATCCGTAGCCTGTTCCGGCGGCAGGCCTTGGTCGATTTTAAAATCACCCGAGTGAATTATGAAGCCGGCCGGTGTTTCGATCGCCAGGCCCAACCCGTCCAAGATACTATGGCTGACCCTTATGAATTCAAAAGTAAACGGACCGAGCTTTAATTTTTCCCGAGGGGATATGTTTCGGCATCGGATTTCATGTTCCAGATTATGCTCTTTTAGACGGTCCTCTACCAGGGCCAGAGTCAATTTGGTGCCGTAAACAGGAACGTTTATCTGACCGAGTAAAAAAGGCAGACTCCCGATGTGGTCTTCATGGCCATGAGTCAGAATAACGGCCCGGATTTGATCCGCGTGCTCCAGTAAAAAACTGAAGTCAGGGATAACGAAATCGACGCCATACATGTGCGCCTCGGGGAACATCAGACCTGAGTCGATCACAACCATGTCCGGTCCGCATTTTAGGACCAGAGTGTTCAACCCAATTTCCCCAAGTCCACCGAGTGGTATTAGTTCGACCGAATTCTCAGGCATCAGCTCGTGCCGTGGCGAACCACCCCCTACTCCCCCAGTCAGGATCGAAATTGGCCAGAATTTCTTTCCGCACTTCCTCCATGAGCCGGTGTTGTTCGGCCCGGTCTTTGCCTAGAACAGGGATTGGCCGGCCGACAACGAGCTTAATCGGTCCGGGAGTGACTCTGAAGCTCTTGGTGGGCATGACTTGGTGAGTGCCGCTAATGCTGATCGGTATGATGGGAAATCCAACTTTGGTGGCAAGTGTAAAGCCGCCGCGTTTAAAATCCTGAATGAGGCCGTCCTTACTGCGGGTGCCCTCAGGAAAAATGACCACACTCACACCCTCGGATATTTTTTCAGCCGCCATCTGCAGACTGCGCACCCATTCTCTGGGATTAGAGCGGTTAATGGGAATGTACCCAGCCATGGACATAGACCAGCCATAAATAGGCAGGGAAAAAAGATTATCTTTGGCCAACCACCGGAACTGGCCTGGCAGAAAGGCCTGGAGAACCAGGATGTCGAAGACACTGTTGTGGTTGGCAGCGAATATGTAATGTTTACCCGGTGTTATGTTCTCAAGGCCCTCTACGTGGATGGAAGAAAAGCTTAGACGGATAAATATTCTTGAATATTGTCGACACATCCAGTGAACACCGTTTCCCCGACGAACGAAAACACTGATGAGTGCGGCCAGGATGAAAGCGATTGGAGTAATGATGATTATGAAGACTAAACCCCAAACCATGACCAGGTTCAAGGTGATAATTGATTTAGTGATCATGCGTTTCATGTGATGATATTAGGCCTGATTTGTTAACCTGTCAAACCAAATTAATCCAAAAACTTAGGTCAGACGCTATCTGCTTCTCTACACTTCGGTGATTACCAAAATTTCCCGAAGCTTGCTTCGTCTTTCGATCAAATTTTTTACCGCAGGTAAATAAATGCTCAAATTTTTTACCGCAGGTAAATAAATGCTCAAATTTTTTCCGGTTGATACCCCGTGGCTTGCCGCGGGGCCGTTTTTTGGGGAACCAGGGTTTAACCGCTTCGTATTATTTACATTTTTACGCATGAACCGGAACGTCATCCCCAAAGCCGCCCGATCCGGGTGCGGGTTTGGTGCCGCGATATGCCGGGCATTGCCTTCATTTACCGCGATACGCGCGTTACACGAAAATTTCCAAGCCGGTTACCAGCCTGTTTTAATGAGGAACCAGGGTTTAACCGCTTAGTATTATTCACATTTTTACGCACGAGCCGGAACGTCATCCCAAAGCCGCGCAATCAGGGTGCCGGTTTGGTGCCGTAACATGCCAGACATTGCCTTCCTTTGCCGCGATACGCATTTTACACGAAAATTTCCGAGCCGGTAAAATTCCGGTCAAGCCGGGCAGGCCGTACAGTCCCGTCAGCAAAAATCTCCTCTCCCCTTGAGATAATTGTTTGTGCGTTATCCACTAGGAAACGCTTTAGAGAGTGTCGAAATGAGGGGTGAAAAAAGTGGGCCGCACGATCCCATGAGTCCTATATTTCCGGACTATTATTGGCAACGCATTGCCAATTATACAGGCAGAAAAATCTCGACAGCAAGACACAAATTCACCTAAACAGGAAAAATGGCTGGCATCATTCTGGCTAAAACATTTTCATAATTGTTCGCTAAAGGGTTTTCCAGGAGAACGCACAAATAAAAGATTGTTTACGAAGGAAACAATTTCGGCAGCAATTTTGTAAACAATTTGACCAAAATCCAGCGATTTGGCTGTGATTCCTTGACCAGACTCGGTAACTGTTATACGATTCAGGCAGCTTAAACCGTTATAATTTTATGGCCTGATAGATTAAGAACCCAAGCAGAT
>JAZGHI010000611.1:0-9455 GCA_036480955.1 Candidatus Adiutricales bacterium | reverse complement strand
CCTCCGGTACGGGCGGATGGTCGGCCTACCGTCCTGTCCGGTTCGATTCCGGTCTGGAGGTGCAGAAACCGCTCATCGCCGCCATCAACGGCTACTGCCTGGCCGGCGGTCTGGAGTTGGCCCTGATCTGCGATATCCGCATCGCCTGCCGGGAAGCGCAATTCGGCTGTCCGGAGGTAAAATGGAACCTGCTTCACGGCTACGGAGCCCAGAAGCTACCGGAGATAATCGGACTTTCGAACGCCATGTACCTTTTGCTGACCGGGGATTTCATAGACGCCAACGAGGCCCTTCGCCTGGGCCTGGTGCAAGAGGTGGTCCCGAAGGAAAAGGTCCTCGAACGGTCTCGGGAACTAGCCGGACGAATCTGCGAAAACGGCCCCATGGCTGTTCGAATGACCAAAGAAATGACCCTGCGCTCATCAGACATGACCCTGGCCGACGGTCTTCGCTTGTACCGGGAATACAGCAACCAGGTGTTTAAGTCCGAGGACATGATTGAAGGAACACGGGCCTTTGCCGAAAAAAGAAAGCCAGTCTTCAAGGGGCGCTAAATCCGATAATTTAAATTTCAGGGATAAAAAAAACAATTAACTAATCAACCTTTTGTTTACATCAAATTCCATAAGGAGGAAGACTACATGACTGTAACCAGTTTGCCACCGTACAGTTACCGAAAGCCTGAAGGCATGTGGAGTAAGGACTTATCCAGCCATTCATTCGAACCGATCTTGGAGAGGGCCGAGGGGATTTACCTGTTTGATACAGAAGGCAAGCGCTACATAGACGTCTCTGGCGGACCCATGGCCTGCGGCACCCCGCACGGCGACAAGCGGGTTAACCAGGCCATAGCTGATCAGTTGGAAAAATTTGCCTTCTGCCATCCGGTCCTGACCAATCAGCCCCGGGCTGAATTGTGCGAGAAAATAAGTCAGATCACTCCTTGGGATCTGAATACCACCTTTCTTACTCCCGGCGGCGGGTCTGACGCGGTGGAAACGGCCATCAAATTGGCCAGCCAATACCACAGTGCACGCGGTAATGACCAGAAGCACATGATTGTCTCTCATTACGAGAGCTATCACGGCATGTCCCTGGGGGCTCTGTCCGTAGCCGGCATCTCTGGCTTGAGGAAGCCTTACGATCCTATGCTCTTAAAATGGCCGAAAATACATCAATACTCTGAAAACAGCCGGCCGTCAGACCTGAGTCCTGAGGATTACGGTGTGCGGATGGCCCAGGAACTCGAAGAGGTCATCGACTTTCACGGCAAACAATATATCTCCGCTTTTATGGCCACACCTTGGGGATGTGGGAGTGATTATGCATTGATGCCGCCTTCCAGTTATTGGGAAACAATAAGGGATATCTGCGACAAATACGATATTCTGCTTATCGCTGATGAGGTGATTTCCGGCTTTGGCCGCAGCGGGAAATGGTTCTGTATGGAACATTTTGATGTGCAGCCGGATATGCTGGTTATGGGCAAAGGCATTACCAGCCTTTATTTACCCATGGGCGCGGTGACTATTAACGACAAGGTGAATGAACCCTTTGCAGAGGGTGCTGGTTTTAACCATGGATTCACCAACCAGGGCCACTCGGTAGCCTGCGCCGCGTCGAAGGCGGTCATTGATATTCTTGATAACGACGGTCTGGTTGAAAATAGTGCTGAAGTGGGAGCCTATCTCCACTCGCAGAAAGACAGGCTGCTTGAGCATAACACCATTGCCGACGCGCGGGGCCAGGGCATGTTCATGGTCATCGAGATCGTGGCTGATAAAAAAACTATGGATTTCTTTCCCAGGGAATCCCGGCCGGAATTCTGGCTGCAGTCGATCGGGCTTGACAAGGGAGTAGTCTTCTATAACACCCTCTACGGCGCCAGGCGGCCGAGCGTGGCCAAAAGAGGACTTCCTTTCTGGATTTCACCTCCTCTCAGCATCACCCGCGAACAGGTCGACGAGATGATGGGCGCGATTGACGAAACTCTTACCGCCTGGGAGAAAAAGATGGGGGCCTGAGTATCTTATCGGGGCGCGCCGGCGGCCGTGTTCGCCGCCGTGCGCTGCTCCGATTGATTTACACCGGCCTTTTCATCCGGTTGGGTTTCCTTTGGATCCGGATTCTATATTTTCGGCCATGACTCTCTAATCGTTGGCCCTAGATTGGCTGTTCGAAAAGCGATTCTGATTTTTCAAAAAAATCCACAAACCGCTTCTCGAAAAATTCGGCGTCCTGATCGTACTTTATTTCCCAGGGAAAATATTTAAACGGCAGATAAAAGGCCTCTTCGAGATACATCAGGGGCAGGAAAAACCTCATTCGCTCGTCTATAAAATCGTCTTGAAATTCTTCCCGGTAAATATCCAATAATCTGAGGAAAAAGAATCGGCTCTGATTCTCGTCTAAAATCTCGTCCAGGGCCCCGAGTTTGAACTGGGCCAGGTCCCGGCCGTAATCATGCTCGCCCGCCTCGAGCCAGTCAATAATCTTGATTCCGTCACTACTTACCAGAATATTGTCCCACCAGATGTCGCCATGCACCAATGTTTCCCGGCCTTTAAATAGAGCCTGTTTTTTCTGGAAGTAGAGAGTCAGGTTTTTCAGGTGATTTTCTACCCTGCTCCAGGGAATCAACTCATTGGCCGCTAAAAACCGCGTCATCACCCGGCGGCAATTTTCAATCCTGTCGGCCTGGTTTATGGACGTGGTTTTTTTTAATCCCCCCTTATGGAGCCTGGTGAGCAGACCGGTTATCCGGCCGAATACCTCGGGACTGAAATTACTTTCGGCCAGGGGTTCACCCCCGGCCTTCTCCATAACCAGGACCTCGCGCCCGAATCCGTTCTCCGTATGCTCGGAGACAAGTACCACCCTGGGGACGGATTCCGGTATGGATTGTCCCGCCCGGTTTATCAGTTTTTTTTCCTCCTGACAGACCTTTCTCCCGTTGAACCTCCGGTCGTAAACCTTGACGGCAAATTCTTTACCATCCGCGGATACCAGGTAGACCATGGAATTGTAGCCGACGTCGATTTCCTGAAGAACTTCCAGGCCACTGGGTTCACCCCTCTTTTGGAAAAGACCGGCTAACGCCTCTCTATCCGCTTTATTCATCCCCTTACCGCCTCATACACTTTTGCTGGACACTCTTCCCACAACCTTCTCGAAAAGCTCCAGCCCCAGGTCCATCTCCCGATCAGTGGAGTAAAGATTGGGGGCGATGGTGAAAGTGCTCTTATACCACCCGCCCTGGTCCAGTATAAGGCCGTACCGATTCCCGTCAGAGGCCTCGATTATCGGGTCAAGGCCCAGGTCGAATATCTCGGCGCAGGCCTCTCTGTCCGGCGTCCTGCCGTCCGGGCCGGTTATTTCCACCCTGATGGCCGCGCCGATATTGTCCACACAACCGATCACGGGATATTTTTCGGCCAAAGGTTTCAACCGGGAGGTCAAATATTCGCCTATATAATTGGCCTTCTGCTCGAAGTTATCCTTTTTGATAAGTTCCATGACCGCCAGGCCGGCGGTTGTCCCTAAAGGGTTGGAACTGAAGGTACAGTGGGTCATACCTGGCCCCCATATATCGTGGGCCATGAGGTCTTTTCTGGCAATGATGCCCGAAATCGGGTTCAGGCCGTTAGTCAAGGCCTTGCCGAAGACGATTATATCCGGCGTGATGCCGAAATGCTCGACCGACCACATCTTGCCGGTTCGGAAGAAACCCATCTGTATCTCATCGGCTATGGTCAGAATCCCGTGCTCTTTACAGACCTCGGCCATTCTCTCGAAGTAACCCTCTGGAGGCCGGGCGTAGCCGCCCGTCCCCTGCACCGCTTCGAAAATGAGCATGCCCGGTTCCTGTCCGCCTTTTTTGTCCACCAGGGTAAAGTACTCGGACTCAAACAGCTTTTCGAACATCTTCGCGCAATAGAGCCCGCAGGTTTCCCGGTCCAGGTCATAGAAGCAGTTGAAACAGTAGGGATAGGGCACAAATATAGCCCGGTCACCGAAATGGCCGTAACTGGTCCGGTATCTGGCCGAGGAGGTAACGGCCGTGGCTCCCAGGGTTCGGCCGTGATATCCGCCGTAAAAGGCGATGGCCAGTTGTTTGCCGGTGTAATTCCTGGCGACTTTCAAAGCGTCTTCCACGGCCGAGCTTCCGCCCACGTTGAATTGAACCTTTCCTTCGAGCCCTACGGTTTTCGATGTAATCTCAGATATTTCCCTGGCAAGCAGTATCTTTTCCTCATGGAGGTACTGACAGGCCAGTTGGGGCAGTTCGTCCAACTGCCTCTTCAGAGCATCGGTAATGAATTCATTGGCGTACCCGAAATTGCAGGCCGAGTACCACATCTGCCAGTCCAGATACTTATGGCCTTTGAGGTCATAGAGATAGCTCCCTTCAGATTTTTTGAAAATGGGAGGCACAGTGGCGTAATGGACGGTATCGCCCCAGGAGCATACCTGCGTTTCTATCTCTCTTAACTGTTCTTCAGAAAATTTTTCGGTCAAAACGGAATTCCTTTCTAATAAAATTTGTGCAAGATTAAAAATATGGAATGCGAAGTATAGGGAAAAACAGGCTTAGGGTCAAGGTGAGAGCGAGGCAATGAGTTGGAAAGGATTTAAGCCGTGAAGACATCTCCAGGAAGACGCCTCGCTGTGCTTAAACAAATTTGTCCCTAATTAATCTGAATTATATTATAATCAGGCTTATTCAGCTCTGGCCTCTTTCATATTTTCAAAACCTGTTTTCAGAGGAGGGCCGCCATGACCGGTTCGATACCCGAACAGTCTCTACCCTTGATCCAGGATGCCGATCTCAGGGACAAGGTGGTTCTGGTGCGGGTGGATCACAATGTGGTCAAAAAGGGTGAGATTCGTGACCCATACCGCATCGACGCCACACTTGGGACGCTGTATAACATTGTAGAGCGGGGCGGCCGTCCCATTTTAATGACCCACATCGGCAGGCCTCGGGATATGGCCACCGGGAAGATAGAAGTGGCGGAAGAAACCGGTGTGGGCCCGGTGGTGGATTATCTGGAGCGGAAGCTCCATACCAGCTTCGTGGTCCCCGGTTTTCCCGTTGATCCCCAGTGGGGCATCAGGGAAATCGACACCTCGATCAACCTTCATATCCGGGACCTTCGCGCCCACCGGATTGGCGGCATCTATCTCCCCAATACGCGCTGGTTCGAGGGGGAGGAGGCGGCCAACGACCGGAGGGAGCGATTTGCCTTGCAGTTGGCCGGACTGGCCGACGTATTTATCAATGACGCCTTCGGTTCCTGGCAGCCCCACGCTTCCACCTTTAATATCACCCGGTATCTGCCCAGTTTTGCCGGCTTCCTGCTCCAGAAGGAACTGGATAGCCTGGAGTACATCCTCAACCCGGAACGCCCGTTCCTGGCCGTGGTGGCCGGCGCCAAGTTTGATACAAAGATCGGTCCCTTGAACGAGATATACAAAAAAGTCGACCATCTGATACTGGGAGGCGTTATATACAACACTTTTCTCTGCGCCAAATACGGTATACGCATCGCCGGTGTCAGCGAAGCCGATATCGAGGCGGCGCATGATCTGGTTGAGCAGGACCGGGAGGCCGGAAAGGTGATCGAATTGCCCTACCTGGTGGAATCGGATACCATTTCAGACCGGGTAGAGGGTCAGTATCGGGATATAAGCCTCAAGGATTTTGAGAAAGGCCGTCAATACAATTATATCCTCGATGTGAAACCGGAGTCGTTCGAAGCGCCCGGAGTGGCCGAAGTCATCGGGTCGGCCAGAACGATTTTTGTCAACGCGGTCATGGGACTTACTCCTCACTTTTACGAGGGCTCCGAAAAACTGGATCGAACCATTGACCAGAACCGGCAGGCCCAGAAATATTATGGAGGAGGTGATACGCTTCAGGAGTTTAAGAACCTGAGTCCCGGCTTGTATCTGGCGGCCATGGACAGTGCTCAATACTACTTTTTCACCGGAGGCGGTACGGTGCTGAAGGCCATCGAGGAAGGTTCCCCCTACGGACTGGAGCCGGTGAAGGCCCTGCTGGACAACGCCCAAAAAAATCCGAAATGAAGGGCCTGGCGCGGGTCCGGATCTTTCCATATTTTACCTTCCCAAATAAGTTGCGGCCGGCGGCAAAGGATGCTATTTTAGCCCTGTATTTTTTACCGCTCCCTTGGCGGAAAAGAAGGGTAAGCGGGAATTGACCCTTATCTTAAAATTGTTTCGAGATTTAGGGGAGGGTAATCATTCGAAAGATTGGGAGTATTAAGGCCTAACCTGATTCATTAGAGAATCAAAAATTTTATGAAATGGAGTCATACGATGAGTGAAACCAGCACTGAAAAAAAACAGGTACCCATCAGACCGGGCATGTTCAGGATTCCGGATGAGCCCGGGCAGCCGCCTCATCTTTACGGGGGAAAATGTAAGAACTGCGATACCATCTTCTTCCCCATCCGGCCCATTTGTCTTAACTGCGGGGCCGAGGGCATGGATGAAATCCCTCTTTCGGGCAAGGGTAAGGTGTATACTTACACTATCGCCCGGCATCAGGTTCCCGGCGCCCTGGTCAAGGTCCCCTACGCTCTGGCCATTGTGCTTTTAGAAGAAGGCTGCCAGGTCACCACGGTGATTACCGAGGATTGGGAGTCAGTCGAGGTGGACATGGACGTGGAGATTTATTTCGAGAAAATGGGTGAGGACGACGACGGTAACGATCAGATGGCGTATAAATTCAAGGCCGTTTAACCGAACGAAGCCGCTTTCATCATAAGGAGGACAAAAAGTGGGAAAAGTAGAAGCGTGGAAAAAGTCAAGAGACGTTTGCATCGTTGGTGTAGGCCTGCACGAGTTCGGGCGCTGGCCGGATAAGAGCGTGAACGATATGGCCCGGGTAGCCATTAAGTCCGCCCTGGATGACGCCGGAGCGGAGTTTGATCAGATCGAGGCCGGATTCAGCGGACGGGTTCAGAACATAACCGGAACCGGGCAGAATGTTTTTGGGCAGATGGGCCAGAAGGGTATTCTCATTGATAACGTGGAAAAGGCCTGCGCCAGCTCATCCACGGCCATTCGGATAGCCACCTGGGCTATTGCCGCCGGATTTTACGACGTGGTCCTGTGCACCGGGGTGGAAAAGATGCAGAGGGGTCTGGTGACCGGTCCGGTTAATCCCAAGTTTTCCGGCTACGCCCAGATCATGGGCATGTATCTGATGCCGGCCGAATACGCCATGAGGGCCAGACGCCACATGGCCGATTACGGCAGCACGGCCGAGATGTTTGGGCAGGTATCGGTCAAGAACCACAAAAACGCTGTCATGAATCCTTACGCGCAGTACCGGAAGGAAATTTCTCTCGAGGAGGTCATGGAGAGCCGTGCCATAGCCGAACCCATTACGCTGTATATGTGTTCGCCCACCACCGACGGCGCTTCAGCCGCGGTGCTCTGCGCCAAAGAGGTGGCCCACCAGTTCAAAGGCGATCCCATAACCATAGCCGGTTGGGCCAGTGGAACCCCTGAATATAATCCCAGGAGCGTCGGCGGTGACGTGGCCGAAGGTTTTATCGCCCGGCTGGCCCGGGAGGCTTATGAATTGGCCGAGATCGGGTCCGAAGACGTGGACACGGTTCAGTGCCACGACGCCTTCGCCCCCGGTGAGGTGTTCGCCATCGAGGAACTGGGTCTATGCCCCTCCGGTGACGGTGGTAAATACGTCTGGGAAGGCAAGGCCGACATTGACGGAAAGGTCGGGGTCAACACCGACGGCGGCCTCGAAAGCCGCGGGCATCCGATGGGCGCAACCGGCATTGCCCAGCTTTACGAGATAGTCCAACAACTCCGTGGAACAGCCGGGGCGAGACAGATTCCGAACGGCCCAAGCGTTGGCGTGGCCCACAACGTGGGAATCGGCGGCTGTAATGTTCTGGTCTTGAAAAACTAGGCTGCCTGCCGCTCTTTACCAGTCACATACAGGGCGGGGTTCATCCCCGCCTGTTTCATAACATCGGGGTGGTCTTTTGAGAAATGAGTGAGATATCATTAGACCTGCGCGACCGCCGGGCGAGTTTCAGAGGACTGGAAGACCGGGTTTTTGATCTCCTGGTTATCGGGGCCGGGATTACCGGCGCGGGCGTGGCCCGGGACGCGGCCTTACGGGGTTTAAGCGTGGCTCTGGTGGAGGCCAATGACTTCGGTTCCGGCACCTCCAGCCGCTCCTCGAAACTGATTCACGGAGGCCTCAGGTATCTGGCTCAGGGTGAGGTGGCCGTGGTCCGCGAAGCGGCTACTGAAAGACGGGTACTGCACCGGATCGCCCCTCACCTGACCCTGGTCAATCCCATGGTCATGCCGGCGCGGTCGAAAGCCGGGATCACCAGCATGCGGGCGGCTATGTGGACTTTCGAAAAACTGGCCAAGGTCGACAAGCCGGAACGCCACGAAGTCTGGAACAGGAAACGCCTTCAGAACGAGGAGCCGACCATTAAGGCTGACGGACTGGCCGGGGCCGTGGTCTATCCCGAATACGTAACCGATGACGGACGGTTGGTCCTGGCCAACGCGGTCAGCGCGGTCCAGGCTGGAGCGAGAGTCGCTACGTATGCCCCGGTGACAGAAATAATACTCGAAAACGGACGGGTTTCCGGCGCGGTGGTTCGAAGCAGTCTGCCCGGAGATGAAAACGGGGCCCGGATTCGGGCCAGGCTCATTATCAACGCCGCCGGACCGTGGGTGGATCATCTGCGCCACCTGGAAGACGACAAAGCCAAAAATAGGCTCCAACTCACCAAAGGTATACACCTTGTCTTTAACCATGACCGTCTGCCCATCTCACGGACCGTGGTCATGCGCACTTCGGACCGGCGGGGTGTTTTTATAGTCCCGCACGGCCGGTTCGTTTATACCGGCACTACCGACACTTTTTATCCGGAGCCGGAGTACTGGCCGGAGATCACCGGGGAAGACGTGGATTACCTCCTGGAGCCTGTCAACCGGACTTTCAATGTCGAACCGATAACCCATAACGAGATTGTCTCCGTCTGGTCCGGCCTAAGACCTTTGCTCGGTCAAGAAGGCAAGAAGCCCTCGGAAATTTCGAGGCGGGACGAGGCCTTTGACGGACCGGGAGGACTAGTCTCCATTGCCGGGGGAAAACTGACCAGCTACCGGTCGATGGCCGAGCGGTTAGTGGACAGTTGTGAAAAGAAGCTGGGCGAAAAACACGTTCCATCCAAGACGGCCGAGCAGAAACTTCCCGGCGCGGATTTTCCGGGCTCATTCGACGAGCTTCAAACCAGGGTTGAAAAACTGGGGTTCGAGACGGAAGAAGCCAGGCGTGTGGCCCAAATATACGGCGGGCAGGCTCCGGATATTTTCACCGGGGCCAAAGGTCCGGCCGTTGAGGCCGCGCACGCCGTTTTGCATGAAGGCGCCCT
>JAZGHI010000610.1:0-2358 GCA_036480955.1 Candidatus Adiutricales bacterium | reverse complement strand
CAACATTTTTTCAGCCGTAAAAACCGCCGGGACGGGGCAGGAAACTTCCTCCCGGTTCCCCCTTTCCAATGCCCTCTGGATCTTAGCCGTATTACCGTGCAATAATTCAATTTCAGTCACCGCTGTAACGACCGGAAGTTTCAGCAATTCCGCCACAAGGATGCCTACCTGGCCCATTTCATCATCAATGGCTTTTTTACCGAAAAGCAGCAAGTCATATTCCATGCCTTTAATGAGATCGGCTAAAACCGAGGCCGTGGTCCATGGATCGACGTTTTCCGGCTCTTCATTCAACACGTGGACGGCCTTATCCACCCCCAGGGCCAAACACCATCTTAGGGCGTCTTCGGCCCTGGAAGGTCCGATGGTAATGACCGTTACCTCGCCCTTTCCGGCTTTTTCCTTTTGCCTCAAGGCCTCTTCTACGGCGATCTCGTCGTACGGATTGAGAACATATACCAACCCGTCGCTCACAATATCTTTGGTTTTTGGGTCATACCCGTTCTGGACGTATATCTGAGCGACCTGTTTAACGCATACAATAATATTCATAATGATCTGCCTGCCTGGATAACCGGAAAAACTGTTACATGGTGATCTAAATCATTTCAGAAACAACCTCTATAATATCCTTAACAAGAACCTGACCCTTCATCTCTTTTGACTCGAGGCCGTCCTCCAGCATCACCAGGCAATACGGACATCCGGTGGTAATCATGTCCGGTGATTTTTCAAGCAGCTGGGCGGTCCTGACATCATTCATCCGTTGACCGGATGATTCCATCCAATAGTGGCCGCCTCCGGCGCCGCAGCAAAAGCTCGTATCTTTATGCTTCTCCGGTTCGACGATGGCCGCGCCCGGGATTAAGGAGAGTATCTCTCTTGGGGTCTCATAGATACCGTTGTGCCTCCCCAGATAACAAGGGTCGTGATAGGCGATGGTTTTGTCCAGCTCTTTGGATAACGGCAGTTTTCCTGTATCGATAAGGCCAAGGATAAACTCCGACGCGTGGATCACCTCAAAATTACCACCCAACTGAGGATACTCATTTTTTAACGTATTGTA
Organism: Candidatus Adiutricales bacterium; assembly: GCA_036480955.1. GTDB lineage: Bacteria > Desulfobacterota > Desulfarculia > Adiutricales > JAFDHD01 > JAZGHI01. Next base: position 1,292 of record JAZGHI010000610.1, on the reverse strand, counting down.
TCCATGGGGGCAGGCGACCACGATTTTGTCGATGTTGTATTTTCTTAACGTTTCAATATTTTTTTTAGCCAGGATTTGGAACAGATATTCATTCCCGGTTCTCCGGGCGTAGTCTCCGCAGCAGTTTTCTTCCGCTCCCAATATCCCAAAATTAATACCGGCTTTTTGCAGGATTTTCATAAAAGAAGCCGCCACCTGTTGAGAACGGCTTTCAGAAGCGCCGGCACAACCCACCCAGTACAGAATGTCTATGTCGGCCTCCGTCTGGACGGTTTTCACCGGTAATCCTCTGGCCCAGTCGTTTCGTTGGCCAGGGCCATTTCCCCATGAATTACCGTATGTTTCCATATTCCGATAAACCTGTTCTATTTCAGGGGGAAACGCACTTTCCATAAGAACCCGACCGCGCCTCAATTCCACTATTTTGTCAACATGCTCAATAAAAAGCGGACACTCTTGCTCGCAGGCTCCGCAGGTCGTGCATGACCAGAAGGCCTCATCCGGCACAACATTTCCAGAGACCGCTTTTGTGTCCAGATGATCATTCCCAAGCAGAGAACTGTTCCGGTATCCAAAATCTCTTAAACTCATGGTTATGCTTTTGGGAGACAGGGGTTTACCGATCGCGTTTGCCGGACAGTTGTCCGTGCATCGTCCGCATTCGGTGCAGGAAAAAAAATCCAGGATGTGCTTCCAGGTAAAATCACTGAAAGTCCTGACACCCGCCTCGTCAAGCTGTTCGATGTCTTCGATGTCCCACCTGGGTGGTTTCAAGGCCCCACGGTTGAAGTTCTTCAAAAACACGTTAGGCAGGCCGGTAATGATGTGAAAATGCTTGGAGAGCGGCAACAGGTTTAAAAAAAAGAAAAAACTCAACAGGTGAAGCCAGTAACTTAGTTGATTTACAGCTTTTAAAGATGCCGGGCTGGCCCCGGACAAACCCGATTTTACTAAAAAGGCGGCCAGAAGGAAGCCGGAGCTGGAATTTTCTAAAGATAACTTGCTGGCCCCGTACAACATATCGGTTATCATTAAAAACGCGATGAGGCCTAATACAAAAAAGGCCTCAAATTGATGACTGTCCTGGTACCGGTCAGGTTTTATTACCGCCCTTCGATAAACAGCGATTACACAGACCGCGAGAACGATGAGCACAAAAATGTCTTTCAGGCTGTTGTACGACGCTCCGAACAAGCCATCCATGAAAGGAAGCACGTAACCCGGCCGAAGTCCTCCGATTATAAGCTCGATGGAATGCAGCCCTAAAACCAGAAAGCCCCAAAAAATAAGGA
>JAZGHI010000609.1:0-8137 GCA_036480955.1 Candidatus Adiutricales bacterium | reverse complement strand
AAAACTTCGTCCTTTGGCCCAACTCTTTGTCGCGCTCGAATTTTGAGCTGCCACTTCGGCTTCGCCTGCAGTGGCTTTAGTCCTCGAAATACTACAAGTATTCCTGCGGTTTAAATTTTCGTGCTCCTCGATTTGATCTCAAATTACTCGTTTTGCAGAGGTCTCTACAATATATTACTGACCGAGAATTACTGCTGAAATTGATTTTGCCTTTGACCTATTCATTTGATGAGTTATAATAACTCGGATTAACATTATACGAAAGAAGATCGTATGACTGAATCAGAGAGCAGCCCCTCCCGGGGCGTTTGGAAAATTGTTTTAGCCGTGCTGTTCCTCCTGGCCCTGGCCGGAGCGGCCGGTTGGTACTGGAACGAGTTCATGCGCGGTGTTGTCTCCAGCAATGACGCCCGGTTAGACGGCCAGTTGCTCGATATCGCCCCACAGACCAACGGTACATTGACGGAAGTTTACACGCAGGAGGGTGATACCGTTGAAGAGGGCCAGCTTTTATTCGCGATCGATCAAAAATCGCGCAAAGTGGCGCTGGCCAAGGCCGAAGCGTCGGTTGAGACGGCGCTGGCCGGCCTGGCTGTATCCAAAGCTCAGTATGAAAAGTGTGTCAACGGAGTTCGTCCGGGTGAGATCCGGATTGCCGAGGCCGTAAGAGAAAGGGCCAAGGCAGCCGAAAACCTGGCCGAGGCGGAATGGCATCGGGTTAAGGCTCTGCACAACGAAAGAGTCATGACCAGATCAGCGCGGGACAAAGTACGGAGCAACTGGGAGGCGGCCACGCACGCCCGTATTGAATTTGACCGGCGCCTGGCTTTATTGAAGAAAGGCTCCCGGCCGGAAGATATAAACGTAGCCAGGGCCACGGTAGAGATGAGACAGGCGCAACTGTCCGTGGCCGAGGCAGCGGTAAAGCTGGCCCGAATTAATTTAAGCCAGACAGAGGTTAGAGCCCCTTTTAATGGTGTCGTGGTACGCCGATGGCAAGACCCGGGGGCCATTATTTCCCCGGCCAGGCCCGTATTGACTATAATGAACCCATCCACCCTTCATGTAACCGCAAACATTGAGGAAAAGTTTTTAAACCGGATCGCGGTCGGAGACAAAGTAGAAATCTCGATCGACGCCTATCCCGATCTAGAGATGACCGGACGAATAGACAAAATCCTGCTGGCCACGAATTCCCAGTTCGGTCTTCTACCAACAGGCGGATCCAGCGGGGCTTTTATTAAGGTAGCCCAAAGGGTCTCCATTCGAATCGCCGTGGATGAATTCCCCGATCTGCTTCTCGGCCCCGGTCTATCCGTAGAAATCCGCGTCCTAGTCGACCAGCGCAATATCATCCATAAGCCAATCCTGGCTCATGAACGATAAGGCATCATCTGGCTCCTACCGATGGATAGTCCTCGGGGTTATTATCCTGGGGACTTTTACGTCCATTCTGACTTCCAGTATGGTGAACGTGGCCATGCCCAGAATTATGACTACTTTCGGGATAAACCGGGAGCAGGTGGAATGGATCTCCACCAGTTTTATGCTGGCCTCGGCCGTGGCCATGCCCATGGTGGGCTGGATGGTGGGACGCTTCGGGCACAAGGCTTTTTACCTGGGATCATTGGCCGTCTTTACCGTTGGTACCGCCGCTTGCTCGTTGGCTTGGAATTATAACACTCTTATAGCGGCCAGGGTGGTTCAGGCCGTGGGCGGAGGGGCCATGCAGCCAGCGGGCATGGCTATGGTGGCCACCCTGTTTGCGCCTGAGGAGCGCGGCCGGGCCATGGGAGTGTGGGCGACCGGAGTCATGGTGGGACCGGCACTGGGTCCGACTGTGGGTGGGTACATGACCGAATGGTTCGGCTGGCGGTCGGTTTTCACCATGAATCTGCCCTTTGCGCTTGTGACCTTACTTTTCGGGGCGGCCATTATGAGAGACGATCCATCGATACCCCGAATTCGGCGTCCTTTTGACTGGTGGGGTTTTCTGTTTCTTGCCATGGCCCTGATCGGCGGTCTGCTGGCTTTCTCGGATGGGCAGGAAAGGGGCTGGACGTCTGAATACATAGTAACTTGTTCGGCCTTTGGTATCGTCGGCATAACCATGTTTCTGGCCATTCAAGCCACTATCCAGTATCCTCTCCTGGATTTACAGATTTTTAAATACTGGAATTACTCTGTAAGTATGGTCCTGTCTATCTTCCGGTCGGTGGGTCTCTTTGGCGGGATGTTTTTTTTGCCGCTCTTTCTCCAGAATCTCTCCGGGTTTTCGCCGGTAAAAACCGGGTTGTGGATGATGCCCACCGCCATCATGGTAGGTGTCACCATGCCTCTGGCCGGCAGAATGGCAGACCGCTACAATCCCCGGTGGCTGGCCGCGGGCGGGGCCATGCTTTCCGGCCTTTCACTCATGGCCTACGGCCTGCTCGATCCGCTTTCGGGCCGGGCTGTTATTTTAGGTCCGCAATTTTTCCGGGGGATAGGTCTGGCTTTCATGATGGCGCCTCTGATGGCCGTGGCTATAAACGCCGTGCCTCTGGAAATGGTGGCTACGGCCTCCAGCTTCCTCGGCATCGCTCAACGCCTGGGCGGGTCGTTTGGAATCGCGCTCTTGAACATGTCGATCTCAAAATTTATCGCCGGCCACACCGCTCGTCTGAGCGAGCAGATCGGCCTGAAGTCGGAGATGTTCACTCACCTCATGCAGTATACGTCCCAGTCGGCCTCCAGACACTCATCGGCAGTGATGTCCTCCGGCAGTCAGCCGGTTATGGAAACGGTCCTGCCCCAGAGGCTGGTTTTGCTCAGGTCACAAGTGCTTGGGTTTCAGGACGGATTTGTATTATCCGGCCTTATCCTGCTATTCGGAGTACCGCTCTGTCTGATGCTGAAATCCGGTTGGCATCAGGATTCGGGATTAGCGGGGAGAGGTCCTATGCCGGCTGGCAGCTAAGGCTGCTTATCAAGACGAACCCGTGGCTAGAAACCAGGAACTGAACTTAAGGGCCGTAACACCCAGTAGTCCCACCAGTTTTAGATTGTTCATGATGAAAAGGGGGAGATTCATACAAAACCGGTTATCTTTCCTGAAAAGATATTCCCATTCACGGTATCCGTGAGAAATGAATGACGCAGTTAGCTGAAAACATCAAGTATGAAACCCAGGTTTATCTGTCAAGTTCGAGGAGGAGAGGGGGATTTCGATCTGAGGCAGAAAGCTCTTATGTATGTATAATTCAACCTTTAAGTCTCTCTATCTTCTTTTCGTAAGCGTCTTTAGTGGCTGCCGTTTATTTTAATCTTCAGCGCCACGTGCCTGACAGGGAAACTAGTCCGTAATAAAGCGGGGGATATGTGATGCTCAACCGTTTATCCCACGGCTACTCTCGGGAGAGTTCATCACTGGACCTGTTATTATTCAGGGTATAGCTGAGTGGCGGCCGATATTGGAATTAATATTGGTATTACCTATTTGACAAATAGTAATATGCGGCTTACTCTCGGCTAGGGAAATTAATTGATTGAAAAACGGAAGGCTGAAATTACCAGCCGGGAGTTGAAATTAAAGTGTTCTCGTCTTTTTCTAAACAACCAGGGCAGGTATATACCTGACCCGAGAAAAAAAAGAATCATATTCGTGATGCCAGGGAGCAATTCAACCATTGCTCTGATGCTACCGGCAGAGCGGCGGAAATGGCCTCAGGCATAATTTTGGAGAATAAACCTGAACTGGTTGGTCAGGCTGATTGTGCCTATTTAGGCCAAGAGGACTCGAAGGTAAAAACACGACTAAAACAGGCTGCCGGGGTTTTTAGCCGTTAATTGTAACCGGATTGATATCGCAAAATGTTTAAGTTCAATAATTTATTTAATAAACCGACTCTGACTAGTTTAGCCAAGACCTGCGGTTGAGCGGCCAAGATCGACCCGGTCGGGTTGAGCCAAGTCTTGGAGCGATTGTCACAGAAGCATGACCCGAACCTTCTGATCGGTTTCGGGACTAGCGATGACGCCGGAGTTTACCGTTTAACCGACGATATCGCCATCGTGACCACGGCTGATTTTATCACTCCGCCGGTGGACGATCCTTTTCTCTACGGTCAGATCGCGGCGGCCAATGCCATCGGCGACGTCTACGCCATGGGCGGGCGTCCCGTTACCTGCCTTAACCTGGCCGGGTTTCCGGTAAAAAAGCTTGGTCTTGACATCCTGCATAAGATCGTAGCCGGGGCTCTGGATAAGATCACCGAGGCCGATGCGGTTCTGGCCGGGGGGCACACGGTCGAGGATGATGAGCCAAAATTCGGACTGGCCGTGACCGGGACGGTTCATCCGGATAAGATATGGGCGAACAGCGGGGCCAGACCTGGGGACATGTTAATCCTGACCAAGCCTCTGGGAACCGGCGTTCTTTTTAACGCTAATCTTAAAGGCCGGGTCACAGAGAAAGCCATGGCCGAGTGCACCAAAGTGGCCTCATGGCTTAATAAGAAGCCCGCCGGGATAATGGCGGATTTCGATATTCACGCCGTAACCGATATAACCGGGTTCGGACTAGCCGGACACGGACTGGAAATGGCCGAGGCCTCTAAAGCGACCCTGGAAATAGACTTGGATTCGCTTCCGGTCCTGCCGGAAGCCCTGGACATGTACAAAAACGGCGTAACAACAGGTATGAACCGTTCGAATCAATTGATGGGCGAGGCTAAAACAGGCTTCGAAAAGGAGCCGCCTTCGTGGCATAAGGAAATTTTATACGATCCGCAGACTAGCGGAGGATTGCTTATAGCTGTGCCGGAAAACGCAGGTAAGAATCTGCTTGAGGCTTTTAAAGAAAACGGATTGTCGTGGTTCAGTAAAATTGGGAAGGTTTCACCTCTTAAGGATTCGGCTTATCTAATTTTCAAATAACCCATCCTCTATTCATCGGGTTCGTCCACGTACCTTTTTTGGACCGAACGGATTATCTCAAGTATTGAGAAGAAGATTTCCACTAATTCGGGATCGAATTTCGCGCCGGCTTCTTCTTCAATGATAGCCAGCGTTTTATCTTCTTCCCAGGCCTCTTTGTAGACTCTTTTGGATGAAAGGGCGTCGAAAACGTCAGCCAGGCCCACGATGCGGCCGAAAAGCGGGATTTTCTCACCTTGTTTCGGTTTTGGATTTCCATCGGGCAGGGCAAAACCTTCCAGTGGAGCTCCGGTGGCGATATCAACATGTCCGGGATAACCATTTTCACCGTTCCAGCGCTCATGGTGGTTTAGCGCAACCTGGCAGGCCGCCTCATCAAAATCCGATTGAACGTCACCGAATAATCTTGCCCCAAGGATCGTGTGCTGCTTCATGATCTCGAATTCGTCAACGTCAAAACCCCCCGGCTTTTTGAGAATCAAATCGGAGATGGCCACTTTGCCCACGTCATGAAGCATGGCCGCGGTTCGCAGGATATCACGGTTCTTATCAATCTCGTTTTGCGGCAGACGGTGGTTTATGGCCCATTTTTCGTAAATTTCGACCGAATATGCCCCGACCCGGTTTACATGGGCCCCTGTTTCTTTTGGGTCGCGCATTTCCGCCATCCGGATCATGCGGAGGATGATCGCCCGGGTCATTCTCGCCCGTTCCAGCGCCACCGTAGCTGTGCTGGCGAAATGCAGCATCATTCTTTCGTCTTCGTCAGAAAATGGTACGATCCGGTTCCCCTCATCCTGTACGTTTATAATCTGAAGTACGCCCAGGACGTCCCCTCTGAGGGTTTTTAGAGGAACAGTAAGGTTGGACCGGGTATTATACCCGGTTTCCTCGTCGAATGACTTGTTATGGCTATAAGACGCGTTTGGGTCGATTTTATAGACATCGGGCAGATTGAGGGATTCACCCTTGACGGCTACGTAACCGGCGATACTGGTCATATCGATGGGCATGGTGAAAGTGTTATAAATCAATTTTTCACCCTCAGCCAAACGCTTCTGCAAGGTATCGTTCTGAGTGTACGAAAATAGCAGCGAATCATTCTCCCTGATGTAAATAGAGCCGGCGTCAGCGTTGACAAACCTTCTGGCCTCGGTCAGGATTCGCTCCATGAGGATGTCCATGTCCTGGACCTGGTTGAGTTCGATCCCCAAACGGGTCAGGGTATCAAGTTTTTCTCTCTCAGTTAGCATCATTGTTCCTTGATCGGCTTTTAACTGGCGGGATCTAACAAGTGTTTTTTTCATATCTGTCCCGGTCTGGCTCTGCTTCCTGTTCGTCCTCGCCGATCTGAACACCCATAAATGTGGGATGATAGTGCCGGTTGATACGGAATCACCAAAACGAGTCATTTCAAACTATGCTTTCTCTCCATAATTCTCAACCGAAAAATGAATATCAGATCCTGTTTGACTAAAGTCAATGAGACTGCCCTTGCTTTTCTAATACTATAGCCTTGAATGAACCTGAATGATTCAAAAAATTCTCTCGCCGAGGCCATAAGGTTGATTTTTATGTCATTCGTCTTACTTTAATTAGTAGGGAGTATGAGGTTAAGCCCTGAGAAAGGAGGAGTGAGTTAATGTTATTTCTAGATGAACCTACCGAAAACACTGAAGAATTAACCGATTCCCATTTTAATCTGGATGTAAGGTTGGAAGGAGCAAAACCCGATTCTTCTACCAAAAAGAAGAAGACAAATGCCTCTTTAACCGGAGCTGAGGGGGTAGTGTCATCTTATTTCAAGGAAATGAGAGATATTGATCTCTTAAATTTCGAGGAAGAACAGGAATTGGGACGCTGTATAAAAGAATGCCAGGCAGATCTTTTTAAATTGTGTTTAAATAATAAAATCAACTATGTGCCTCTACGTGCCCTTCAGAAGAGATTGAGGCAATGGCGGAACCGGAAAAAAACCTCAAGCGAACCCATAGAATTAATATTGAAAGAAATGAAAAAAACTGTCCAGAACATCCAGGAATTAGATCATCCTGATCCGGACCTGGTCTCATTTGTGGAGGAATATTATAGACTTGAAGAGAAGCTTAATTCAGCCATGGGTGAAATGGTGAGAGCGAATTTACGTCTGGCCGTTAGCATTGCTAAACGATATGCCCGCCGGGGAGTTTCCCTGCCGGATTTAATTCAGGAAGGCAATCTGGGTTTACTCAAAGCAGCAGCCCGGTATGATTATACCACCGGATATAGATTCTCCACTTATGCCTCCTGGTGGATTCATCAGACAATATCCCGAGCCCTGTCCGATCAGGGCCGGACTATTCGAGTGCCGGTCCATTTCCTGGAGGCAAGGAAATCATTTTATCGAACCTATTTTAGCCTGGTAAACGAATTCGGACGGGAGCCGACTCTGATGGAACTGGCCGAACGTTCCGGTTTGAGTGTGGAAAAGATATTCAGTATAACCCAAATCGGGCGTGAAACCGTTTCATTGGACACCCCTATCAGCGACGACGGTGATTTATTGCGGGATTTGATTGAAAATGTAGACTCGGTATCGCCCCTTGACGCGGCTCAGGATAGTGAACTACTTAATTTAACTCAAACCGCCCTTGAGACCCTCGACCCTCGGGAGAGGATAATTCTAAGAATGCGTTTCGGCCTGGGAAATGAGAAAGCGTCAACTTTGGAGAAAGTGGGACAGGTTCTGAATATCTCGAGAGAGCGTGTGCGTCAGTTAGAGAAAAGGGCTTTAAAACGCCTTCGCCAATCACCGGAAAGGCACAAACTGAAGAACTATCTGGCCGGCTAGCGCGTTTCCTTTAAACTGAACTATAGCCTTAAGAATTCACCGAGGCTATACTTCAGTTTTTTTTTAATTATTAAGACCGGCCGAGGCGGAACCGGGGCTAGAGCATTCTGGCCATAAAAAGTCGCGGCTCACTATGTACAAAGAGAAACTTGTTTTAGCGTTTACTCCCGATGAACAAGTCGCGCGGGATCAATTTGTTTGGGGTGGAGGTTTCACGTCTATTCCAGCTATGAGAACGATCGGCTCAACAGGTCCATGATTATGGCTTTATCGGAAGGGAAGGGTATTTGCCGTGCTAAGCCGCCCAAAACAACCTCCACTGAAATCTCAGCTTAAAACCTTGAGCAGTTTGGGCTCTCTTCTCTCCGGCATATCAGGAATAGTTTTGGG
>JAZGHI010000608.1:0-7182 GCA_036480955.1 Candidatus Adiutricales bacterium | reverse complement strand
TCTCTATTTATCGCGGGATTATAGACGAGCCGCCGGCTGAATCGAAAAAGTTCACTTATGTGGAGAAAATGCAAAAAGAGCCATAAGACCCTTAACTTAGAGTCAAAATATCCGGACCGTTAGCGTTTATAGCCACTGTATGCTCGAACTGGGCCGAAAGCAGCCCGTCTTTGGTCACGGCGGTCCAGCCGTCGTCTAGAACCGTTACTTCCCAGGTGCCTTCATTGACCATGGGCTCAATAGTCAGGACCATGCCCTCCTTAAGCCGGTGTCCGGTTCCGGGTTGCCCGTAGTAGGCTACCTGGGGATCTTCGTGGAATTGGCGGCCTATGCCGTGGCCGACAAAACTCCGCACAATGGAAAATCCATTCTCCTCGACGTGTTTTTGCACGGCGGCCGCTATATCTCCCAAATAGGCCCCGGCCTGGCAGGCTTCAATGCCAATACGCATGGCTTCGCGGGTAGTATCCACCAGCCTGCGTGCCCGCTCCGTAATCTGGCCGACGGTGAAAGTCCTGGCCGTGTCGCCGTGATAGCCATTTTTTTTCACGGTCACATCAATGGTTAAAATGTCGCCTTCCTTGACCCTGCGTTTATCCGGTATGCCGTGTACAACCTCCTCGTTAAACGATATGCACATGCTTTTCGGATAGCCCCGGTAGCCAAGTGTGGAAGGCACTCCGCCGTGATCCAGAATAAAATCGTGTCCGAGTTGGTCTAACTGTTCAGAGGTAACTCCTGGCCGTATCATGTCTGACAAATAATCCAGGGTCTCGGACGCGACCCGGCCCGATTCCCGGATAAGCTCTATCTCCTCGGCGGATTTTATATTAATCAAAGCAGACCTTTCCCCATCGGACAAGAATTACAACGTTAAATGAATTCATGCTGGTATTTAAGTCTAACATAGACCTGATAAAATTTGCAAATGGGACTCAAAACACCATCAGGAGACGGTGGAAAAAGGGGTATGATGAGAACATAAGGCGATACTACGACCCATATAGAGGTAATTTCCGAAGATAGCGGATCCATTAAATTTTCTCAAGTATGAGATCTGGCATTGACATATGGCAAAGTCAGATTTATTTTATTGAGGAAAAAGGGGGAATTAGTTTAGTGAAAGTAAGTATACCGAGTGAAGCTCTGGAAAAGATAATGAAAGATTACGGGGTTGACGAGGCAACCGCTTCCCAGGCCTTCCTGGATGCTCAGGATTTAGCCAATGAGGCGTTTCAGGAAAATCTCGAAAAACGTTTAGGACCTTCTTCCAGCCCGGATAAAGAGGCTGAGAGTTTTAAGGTGCCCATCTTTACACCCCGAGAAATCAAGGATCATTTGGATAAGTTTGTCATCGGCCAGGAGGAATACAAAAAACGGGTGGCCATTGCCGCGGCTTACCATTTTGCCATGCTGAGGTACCTTCACGAGAATCCGGACCAGACCACTGTCCGCCGGTTTCGGAAAAAGAACACCATAACCGCCGGCCCTTCGGGAAGCGGCAAGACCTACTGTATCGAGGTTTTAGGCGATCTCCTCGAGGTGCCGACGTTGATCGTGGATGCCACCGACTATACCGAGGCCGGTTACGTGGGCAAGAGCGCGGATGATATGATCCGCGAATTGATCGATCTGGCTCCAGGATCCAGCCGGAAGGAACAGGCTAATTTCGTAACCACTTACGGCGGACTGATATTCATCGACGAAATTGATAAAAAAGCCAAGGAAAACGTCACGATAGGCCACGACATCTCCCGGGAGGGTTTCCAGCGGGCGGTGCTCAAACTGATCGAAAGAAAACCGGTCTCCATCGACAATCCTTTCTCGCCGGCCAGTCAGATTCAGGAGGCCATGGACCGGCAGAGGGGCATCGAACCGGATAAGACCGAGAATATGATAAGTACCGAGAATATCCTGTTCATCCTGGGCGGGTCCTTTGAGCGTCCTCAGAACAACCTGGAGAGCATTGTAAAAAAACGGCTGGCAAACCAATCCGGCAATCACCGCGAAGACTGCAGCTTCGTCATCCGGGGCTTTTCTCTGACCGACGAACTGGATCGGGAGCGCGATAAATTTCGTAACTACTTTGAGGAAACCACGGCCGAAGATTACATCCAATTCGGGATCATCCCCGAATTGGTTGGACGGTCTCCCATACGGACGTTTGTGAATCTGCTTTCCAAGAACGATCTGATCAGGATCATGTCAAACACCGAGGACTCCATTCTGGACCAGTATAAAATGGAGTTCAAGATGTTTAATGTAGAGATGGAAATAAGCAGCGAGGCCATACAATATGTGGCCGAAATTTCAGAGAACCAGAAAACCGGCGCGCGGGCCCTGGTCAGCGTCTGGGAAAATATCCTGACCGATTTCCAATTCGAGCTGCCTGGTTCCAATTTCACCAAATTGGTCGTGGATCGCGAACTATGCGAAAGACCTCGTGATGCTCTCTATAAACTGCTGGAAAAATCTCCCTTCGTTGATTTTATAGAAGGATTCCGGCGCGAGTACGGAGTAGAGTTAATTCTCGAGGAAGATGCGGAAGCCTATATAGAAGAACGGGCCCGAAAGGAAAATAAACAGGTTTCAGAGATAATCGGCCGTCAGCTCAAACCGGCCAGCGCCTTAAATTACATGGGTATTGCCGGCCCGTTTACCATTACCAAAGAGATAGCCGCCGACGAGGGTTATTTCGACCGCATGTTCACCAAATGGCATCAGGAAAAAGTTGAGAACCTTGAGGAGACGGAAGGGTCGGAGGAAGCTGATAAGGCCGATTCATAAATCTTTTTTTTCACACATAAAATTAAAAAACCTTCCTTTTTAACGGCCGATATTTTATATTCTCCAAGTCAACCAGCATGATTTGAGGGCCAGGACTTGGAATTTATCGCCGATCTGCACATCCATTCCCGTTTTTCAAGAGCGACCTCCCGAAAACTCGATCTCCCCCTGCTTGATTCCTGGGCTAGACGAAAAGGTCTGGCCCTTATCGGGACCGGTGACCTGACCCACCCTGAGTGGCTGGCCGAGACCCGGGAGCAGCTGATCGAGTCTGAGGAGGGTTTTTACCGGCTGAAAGAAGCCTCGGATGATCTGAAATACACCGAAGAAGGCGGCACCAGGTTTATCCTCAGCGCAGAGATATCCAGCATTTATAAAAAGCGGGATCGTGTGAGAAAAATTCACAGCCTGATCCTTCTGCCGAATTTTGAAATCGCCGAAAAGCTCGCCAGCCGTTTGGATAAAATCGGCAATATCAGATCAGACGGCCGGCCGATCCTTGGCCTGGACGCCAAAGACCTCCTTGAGCTCTGCCTGGATACTTCCCCTGACATTTTTTTCATCCCGGCCCATATCTGGACGCCCTGGTTTTCCCTGCTCGGCTCCAAAAGCGGTTTTGATTCGGTTGAGGAGTGTTTTGAAGATTTAAGTGGGCATATTTTTGCCCTGGAGACAGGCCTGTCTTCAGACCCGGCCATGAACTGGCGAGTGTCATCCCTGGATAATTATACCTTGGTCTCGAACTCGGACGCCCACTCCGCGGCCAAGCTGGGCCGTGAGGCAAACCTGTTTTCAGCGGAATTTTCTTTTCCGTCCCTGACCCAAGCCCTTAAAGGAGCAGGGGGATTTCAGGGCACTATCGAGTTTTTCCCGGAAGAGGGCAAGTACCATCTGGACGGGCACCGCAAATGCGGTCAGCGCCTGGAGCCCGAAGAGACGGTGAAAAATAACGGTTTGTGCCCGGTCTGCGGCAAATCCGTTACCCTGGGAGTTATGTACCGGGTACTCGAGCTGGCCGACCGGCCGGCCGGAGGCAAATCTGCGAGGGCCAACCCATTCTACAGCCTGGTTCCTTTGATGGAAATTTTGTCCGAATGTCTGGGAGTTGGCCCCCAGTCTAAGAAAGTCAGCCTGTTTTATGACGAGTTGCTGAACCGACTGGGACCGGAGCTTTTCATCCTTCGGGAAGCGGCCATCCGTGACGTAACCGCTGCCGGCGGCGAACTCTTGGGCCTGGGTATAAAACGCATGCGGGAGGGGAAGGTTCAATTAACCGGAGGGTATGACGGTGAATTCGGCCGGGTACGCTTGTTCGATCCGGCCGAGCGGGAATCATTGGCCGGTCAAAACGCCCTGTTTACACTTGCCCCGGTTAAAAAGAAGAAGAAAACACGCGCCGCGCAAAAAGAAAAGCCCGAGCCTCAAAAAGCGAAGGAAAAGCCTTCAGCCCCGGTTAATAACGATCCGGTTCCCGGAGCTTTATTCGCGGCGGATCCGCTGTTGGATGACCTGAATGCCCTCCAACTTGAGGCGGTGGTTCATGGTAAAGGACCCCTTTGTATAGTAGCCGGGCCGGGAACGGGAAAAACTCTGGTACTCACCCGGAGAATCTGCTGGCTGGTGAGGGAAGGCCTGGTCAGACCGGAAGAGGTGCTGGGCATCACCTTCACCCGTAAAGCAAAAGAAGAAATGTCTTCCCGGCTGTTGCGTCTTATGCCTTATGACCAGCGGGCCGGACAGGTGCCGGTCATGACCTTTCATTCGTTTGGCGCTAGAATTCTGAAAGAGTTTACCGGCATTGAAGCCGATATCTTACCCGAGGAAGAACTCCTGAAAATAGCCCGTGAACTGGCTGAAGGCTCCAGTTCTCGGCCGGGAGAGATCCTCAATGAAATCTCTCTGGCTAAACAAAACCTGAGAGCCCCCAAGGATCTGAAAGATTTGGAATTGGCCCGGCTTTACCAGGCCTATGAGGAGAAATTGAGCGAAAGAGGGGGGCTGGATTTCGACGACCTGATTCTTCAAACAGTGAGACTGATGGAAGATGAGCCGAATACGGCTGAGGCCATCCGAAACCGGTACGGCAGCCTCCTTATCGATGAATACCAGGACGTGAACCTGGCCCAGTACCGGTTGACTAAACATCTTGCCAATGGACCTGAGCCCAACCTGACCGTTATCGGCGATCCGGACCAGGCCATCTACGGTTTCCGGGGAGCGGACGCGGCGTATTTTAAGCGGTTTTTAGAGGATTTCCCCAAAGCCGGTCTGATCAGGTTGAACCGGAATTATCGCAGTACGGATACCATCCTGACGGCCTCGACCAGGGTAATTGTCAAAAATCCTGGTGAAGACAGGGTCGACCTCCATTCCGGGATCAGCGGCCCGAATCAATTGACCATGGCTGTCACGGCCTCTCCGGCGGCCGAGGCCAGGTTTGTGGTTGAGCAGATAGAAGGGCTGGTCGGAGGGACCAGCCATCTGGCCATGGATACCGGCCTGGCCGACCCAACGGACCAACCGGAACTAAGCCTGGGAGACATCGCCGTGCTGTACAGGCTTCATGCTCTAGCCGGGCCCTTGACCGAGGCCTTGAGCCGGGCCGGGCTGCCTTTTCAACTGGCCAAAACAGAACCGCTTCATGAAACCGATCATTTGAATTTCAACGTTGAAAAAATCAGCCTGCTGACCATGCACGCGGCCAAGGGACTCGAGTTTCCCGTGGTCTTTATAATCGGCGCTGAGGAAGGGCTGCTGCCTTACGAGCCGATTCAAGGAGAACCGTCTTTAATCGAGGAGGAGCGCCGTCTGTTTTACGTGGCCATGACCAGGGCCATGAAGAGGTTGATCATAACCAGATCCAGGAGCAGGAGCCTCTTCGGCCGCTTGAGTAAACCCAAGGCTTCCATCTTTTTACGGGGAATTCCAGCCCACCTAAAATCTCAAGCTAAAATAGCTCACCGCGCAGTGCCGCGTGCTAAGCAGTTGGAGCTGTTTTAAGAATTAACCCCATCACCTAAACCCTTAATATTATTCATATTCCTTGGGCACGGCGCAAATCATGACCATGGGTTTATCATCCGACTTATTCCAATACTGGTGCTTTTCATCAGGCAGGACCAGGGCGAAATCGCCTTTTTTCAGCTCACACTCCTCGCCGCTTTCCGTCACCAGCGCGCCGCGGCCTTCGATTATGTAATTAATATGTTCAAAATCGTGGGTGTGATAGGGCGTATGCCCTTCCGGTTCGATGGTAAAGACGCGAAAAGAAAAGGACGGTGAGCCGTCTCCCTTTGATACCGGCAGCTGCTTGAAAACCTTGAAAGCGCCTTCCAGGTCAGCTTCAGCTTTCCGCACGTCATCCAAATTTACTATCTTCATGCCGTAACCTCCTTGAATCAGGTTTTCATTTTCATTTTTATTAAATATGGTGCAAATGGGGGACCTCAGAACCGTCCTGCCAGGCATTTCAGGTTAATTTCGCCTTCAATTCCCTAAGCCTGGTCGATGAATTCAGGATGTTAGGCTTAAACCCTAGACTGGTCCAGGCGGCCTCGGCTTCAGCGTTCCCGGCCACCCAGTTCAATCCTATGGTGTCGACAGGATAGGCTTCAAAAAAATTGACAAATTCTTTGATCAGAGCCTTACAAAGACCCATTCTTCTATGTTCAGGGTCTATCCAGACGTCATCGATCCGGCCGGATTTGTTGGGGATGTACTCGTCATGCGCGAATATCCGGCCCATCCCCATGCCGATAATCCGGTTCGTCTTGGTATCGTGTACCACCATCAACCTGGATGTATCTTTCTTAAATTCCTTCAGATAATTATCGGCCAGGGCGGATATTCTTTTTTTACTCAAATCGAAGAGGTTGGGATTGCTCTTCATCATGTGTGCCTGTAGGGCCATCCGCATCCGCGCCAAGGCCTCAACCTCTTTTTCTAAAGCCGGACGAATAAGATACCGGTCATCCATAATAAAATTCCTTTATAAGCTGAATTAGATACCTTAAATAACCTATTTTTCCCCCCAATGGATAACGACGATGCCGAAGGTCAGTTTAATATATCCGGTACGGCTGAACCCAGCGGATTTCATGAGACCTCGGAAATCCTTTGGCGATGGAAAATCCATAATCGAATCGGCCAGATACTGGTAGGCTTTTGGATTCTGGGAAATCAAACCTCCCAGAATCGGAATAATATGGTTCAAGTACGTGCCGTAAAGTCTGTGGATGAAGGACCAGCGGGGAAAGGTCAGCTCTAAAATCAAGGACCGGCCGCCGGGTACAAGTACACGCTGCATCTCCTTAAGCGCGGCCAGGTGGTCGGGGATGTTGCGGATGCCGAAGCTGATGGTTGTGCTGTCGAAGGATTCATCGGGAAAGGGCAGGC
>JAZGHI010000607.1:0-2605 GCA_036480955.1 Candidatus Adiutricales bacterium | reverse complement strand
GGCAAAGCCACCCAGTTCGGCGATATTGAAGAGGTGCTCGGCCTCAGCGCCGAACTGGAAAGAGTCTCTCCCTGCATCGACTTTTCGCACTGGCATGCCCGTACCGGCCGATTCAATTCCTACCCGGAATTTAACTCGGTATTGCTCCGTATTGAAGAACGGCTCGGCCGTGAGGCGCTGGAGAATATGCACATCCATGTCGCCGGTATCCAATATGGCAAAAAGGGAGAGTTGAAGCACCTTAATTTTACCGATTCGGATTTCAACTACCATGATTTTCTGCGTGCCCTGAAGGACGCCGGTGCTGGCGGTACGGTTATTTGTGAAAGCCCCAATCTGGAAGAAGACGCCCTGCTCCTGCAGTCGGCATACCGCAACCTCTAGCTATGGATTTGCCCGTTCCCGGCATTCCGAAGGACGGTAAAAAAAAGTCGAAAGTGACCGTGTCATCGTGCCGCCATTTTACCCAAAACACCGGTAATTTTCGCCCCAATATCGTCGGTGTTTTCCCAACCTTCAACATGCCATTATTTGCCAGAAAAAGCGCCCTGTAGGTCAGGAAAAGTTACCCTGAACCGCCTGGAACCCGTATCAACCAATATGCTGAATAAACCATCCGCCTATCAGGAAGTTTGACAGGTTCTGCCCTTTCTTGCTATATTGGCTGGAATGATTTTCACATTAGGGCGCTTCCGTTAGGCGCGGTTTGTCGCTCAAAATTGATGAAAAGGGAGTTGGAATAGCATAGAATAGGCAACTAAAGGGCAGAGAGATTTCCGTAACTTGCTTCTGTAAAATTAGCCGCCGTATTCCATCGCTAGAATCGCTCTAAACTTTCCCCACTGATTTTACCGATTATTGGATTATATCTGCGTTCATTGCTTGGGAGGATAAAATTGTCTGAAAATGGAAGTAAAATCTGGTGCCGGAACCTGTGGAAAGTATTTGGCCCCCGTCCTGATGCAATTATCGATACGGCCAGTGAGGATTCTACCAAAGAGCAAATACTGGAAGAGACCGGGCATGTCATCGCCGTTAGAGACGTTTCTTTTGAGGTAAAAGAAAACGAGATATTCGTTGTCATGGGTCTTTCCGGGAGCGGTAAATCAACGCTTATTCGCTGTATAAACCGGCTCATTGAGCCTACCAGAGGCGCCGTGTGTATTGAAGGGGCTGACATCGCCCGGATGAATGACACGGAACTCAGGAATCTTCGCCGCCACAAGTTGAGCATGGTGTTTCAGAACTTTGGCCTGCTGCCTCACCGTACGGTGCTGGATAACGTTGCCTTCGGCCTGGAAGTCAGGGGAGAGGGCCGGAAGGAAAGGCATGAGAAAGCTTTGCAAATGCTGGAACAGGTGGGGCTGAAAGGATGGGAGAAAAACCGTATCCACGAACTTAGTGGTGGCATGCAGCAACGCGTCGGACTGGCCCGGGCGCTCGCTTCGGGAGCGGAGACACTGCTCATGGACGAGGCGTTCAGTGCCCTCGACCCCTTGATTCGTCGCCAGATGCAGGACGAGTTCTTGAATTTGCACACCACGGTGAAGAGAACGGTGATTTTTATCACCCACGACCTCGGTGAAGCACTGAAGCTCGGTGACCGTATTGCCATTATGAGAGGTGGTGAAATTGTCCAGATCGGCAGCCCTGAAGAAATTGTTACTAGGCCGGCTGATGACTACGTCAGTGAATTTGTCAGAGATGTGCCCAAGGGGAAAGTACTTTACGCACAAAGTATTATGGAGGAACCTTCCACGGTGATTCAAAGCGACCAGAGTATTGACGACGCCATTGAAGCCATGAGGCTTAAAGAAGGTGACTGGACTTTCATTATTGATGGTACCGGGCGGATTAAAGGTACCTTGACTCTGGAAGATGCCCGTGCCGCCGTGGGCAAAGGACTGTCAAAGGCGGGAGAAGCCGCTCGGTCCGAGTTTGCCAGTACCTCGCCGGATGTCACCCTGGAGCGGTGCCTGAGTCTGGTAACGGAAGAGAGTAATATCCCGGTGGCGGTCCTGGATGATGAACGTCACCTGCTCGGTGTCATCACCCGGCCGGCCCTCTTTGAAGCTATCCAACCGGACGATACCGATGGTAAACAGAACTGACCTATCCGGCGTTTCAGGCCGTGCTTTCATGTGGTGGTATTCAGAATTGGCCCTGAGAAAGGTTAAAAAATATGTTTGATTTTCCGGAAGCATTGATTATCGGTAGAGATATATCAAAATGGCTTGACCAGGCGGTGGACTGGGTGGTTGTCAGCTGGGACCCTTTTTTCTCGGCAATTAACATCGGGGTGCTGCGTATCCTGGTTCCCTTTCAGGATTTCCTGCAGTGGCTCCCCTGGTGGTTTGTTATCATTATGGTCGGCATCCTCGCCTGGCGCATGGTAAGTGTAAAATTTGCTGTTGTCGCCTCTTTCTTACTTCTGGTGATGAGCTTCCTGGGCCTGCTTGACCTGGCCATGATTACCCTGGCCATCGTTTTAACCGCGGCTCTGCTCTGCGTGGTCATCGGCCTGCCCGTAGGCATCGCCGCCGCCAAGAATGACCGCTTTGAGAATATTATGCGGCCGGTTCTGGACAGTATGCAGACCATGCCC
>JAZGHI010000606.1:0-4054 GCA_036480955.1 Candidatus Adiutricales bacterium | reverse complement strand
GACCAACGGGGCAGAATAACCTCGGGCGAGCCTCGGACTCCCCTGACGGAGTTTGTCACAAATCTGGCTGGAACAAGTGACCAAAAGGGTATAGTCAGATTGAATATCGCGCCCACTTCAGGAACGGGTATGCTTTACGCCGGCCATCTCTTCAGGATTTTTCTTGAAAGGGCGGGTATCGAGGTGGTAGGAAAAGTGATGGAAGGGCGCCTGAAAGAAAGTGATGACGAACTTGTATACCGCCATCTATCCCGCCAGGATCTGGCCGGTCTGGTCAGTCTGGTTTTTGAATATTCCAACAATTTTATGGCCAACCAAATATTTCTGACTCTGGGTGCTGAGAAATTCGGGCCGCCGGCAAATGCGGCTAAATCAAGGAAGGCGGTGAAGGAGTATCTTTCTTCGCTAGGCTTGTCTAACATACATATCGAGGAGGGATCCGGGCTTTCACGCCGGACCAGGATTACAACTAAACAAATGATTAAAGTTCTGACTCATTTTCGCCCCTACCGCCAATTATTGAATTCCAGCCAGGGTGTATGGTTCAAGACCGGGTCCTTGGACGGCGTTAAGACACTGGCCGGATACATCGAGAGAGATGAGGCCAGACCATTATCGTTCGTAATTATGCTCCAGGGTAAAAAATATCTGCCAGGTGATTGCACCCGGATTCTGGATTTACTTAAAGAAAACCTGAACTAAGTTATTATGCTTAGCTCTAATTGCTTATTAGTTATTTCTCGACGCGATTCTTAGATTTAAGTTATTGATATTACAGCATAAATTATTTATTTTCTCCATAGTGACAACATAAATTTAAGTTTTCCAAGTTTTCGGCCGATATAAATATTGAAGGTGGATAATGTCCCGAAGGGCGTTTATCCATTTGTTGTTTATATACTGGTTTCAGCTCGGGATCTTGAAAAAGACAATCAGGCCGGTTTCAGATTAAAGGTTATGAATTTAGGTGTCTTCTATAATCAGCAGTATACCGCCACCGAAATTAGTCTTTTTTGCAGGTGCTCAGCAGAGAGTCGTTCAGTCCACTCGCAGGAGAGAGACTGCGGGAATAGCGAAGATCTCAGCGTATAAACCCGAAAGAGCTTTAAAGGGAGCTATTCTAAAGATAAGGCAAGTCCAAGTCTTGCGAGACCTCCGAACAAATATTCGCCAATTGGTTTCTGAGATTGATGTCTTCTCAATCCCGGACCGGAATAGTCTGGCAGAGGCCAGGGTCGCTGTGTCGAGTGCACCGGATAAGATAGTAGCTACTGCTTTCGACCGTGCTCCGCTTCAGCTTCACCAGGAAGAAATATCCTACCTGGCCCAGGCGCAGATCAATACCAGCAAAAAATTGATCACCACTGAAACGCCATCGCTTAATGCAGGTGATTACACCTTTGATCTCACGGTTGGGGATGACTCGGTTTCCATTGAAGTAGCGCTGGTTACCACCGGAAACGGCGCTGACGACAATTTCGATTTTTTGTCTAAAATTGGCCGGGAAATCATGAATAATGAAGAAAGGTTGGAAGCCTACTTGACCCTGAGCACGGAGCCGGATGAAGATAACGTGGACCAGGATATGGTTGCTCTTTCCATAAAGGCTAAAGAGACCGGCCGGGGCATCACCTTTGATTTTACTGATACATCGGGAGAGCTGATCGAAACTTTGGGAATTAATCGCATTTCTCAGGGGGGTGGCCAGGCCAGAATTTATCACGACCAGAGGCCTTATAGCCCTGATTACAATGCCCTCGTCGTTAGCGAGGACAAGCTGGCCCTGAAATTGATTAAACCGACTGACCGTGTTGAGAACATAAAAGTGGAGAAAGGTCTCGAAGCCGTATTAGCTCAAGCCAAAGGACTGATCGACCGGTATAACGGCTTTCTTTCATTCCTTAAGGTAAACTCGAAATATATTAATCCGAACATCCGAACAGGATTACGGAAGCTGGAAGAAGACCACTCACAGGCCCTCCACCGTATCGGTCTGACGTCTTTCGGTCAGGAAAATATTTTAACCGGCGATATTTTTTTTAACAATCTGGTCGCGGAACCGGAATTGATACAGGAGGTTTTAAAGGGGCCTGAGGGTTTTTTTACTGGCATAAGAGAGGCGCTTGTAAGTATCCTTGGAAGAGATGCGGGTCATTACACGCAAATTATAAAGAAAGACTCTTACGCCTCACCCAAGACCACCATAAGTACATATGAGAATAGAGGGATTTCGAACCTATCTCTAATTGTTTGATACTTACCAGGCAGGGGAATAATAATGAAGATAACTCCTAATTTAACTGTTATAAGAGGGCAGGGGAATTTTTCTCCTCGAAGACAGGCCAAAGCAGCACCAGCCCCGAAATATAACAGGGGAGTAGGAGCCCACGAGGATATTGTAGAAGTTGTGTCCCTGGAGAATCGCCGGGCTTTGAGGGAGATACCCCGCAGCCAGGAAGAGCTGGACAGGCTTCTTCTAGATGTAAAGACCGGCATCGAGCGTATGAACCCGGAGGAGATTAAGAAATTGCACAGGCTGGAAGGTTTGGTTCACGTATTTTCAGAACGGTAGCCATACAGGTTCGCCCAGTCAGTAATCACGAAATAGCATGCGACCAAGATAAGGAGGATTCAGATATGACTGAGATTTCTAATACCGATTCAGTTTCCAACACCGCGCAGAATGTAGAGCGTAAAGAAGAGGCCGAGCGAAGTGAAGCACGCCGGGAGGAAGAGATAAAAGAGGAGGCCGCTCAAGAAACAACCGAGCGGGAAAGAAAGACCGTCGAAAGCCAGGAAGAACAAGTTCAGGACGAGACCGCCAGACCCGAAGACCGGAGGGGGTCAATAATCAACGAAACTATTTGAGCCGCTCGAATACGTGAATTAAACGGTCTGATCCCCGTTAAATGAAAGGGAGAGGGCCGTTTTTTTATTGGTTTTTTCCACATCGATCTTTTTACGGTCATAACGGCAGATTTCCCTTGCCCTTGATTATGATTTATGGTAATTGAAACAGCCTGTTATGAAGCGAAGATTCAAGTCAATACAATGCGTGCCTTTCCTTATTCTTCCTATCCTGGGACTATTTCTCCTTTTTCTCAATTCCTGTGTCGCGCCCGAGGCGGTTTTGCTCCCGAGCATCGAACCGGTTCCTCCCCAGAAAGAGACCGTTAGCACGGAAAGAGTACCAGAGGCGAGCACAGTAACGCAGGCCACTAAAATCTTAACTCCGATTGAGGATAAAAAGGGATCAATTCCAACTCTCGAGGTCGAAGAGAGACTGGAGGACATGATCGCCCTGGAGCTGCACAGCCTGGAATCTCAGGAAGACCGGGTAACGTTTGACGTACCGGTTACTATTAATAAAGATGTCCAAAGATGGATAACCTACTATCTTGGCACCGGCCGGCGATCTTATGCAAGAGCTCTGGCACGCTCGGGCTTGTACCTGCCCATGATGAAGAGGATCTTCCGCGAGAAGGGCTTGCCAGAGGATTTAGTATATTTAGCTATGATTGAAAGCCATTTTGTAGTGTCCGCCTATTCGCGAGCCAGGGCATCTGGATTGTGGCAGTTCATCCCTAGTACAGCCAGACTTTACGGCCTCAGGATCAACGAGTGGGTCGATGAGAGGAGAAATCCCGAGAAGTCGACAAAGGCCGCGGCAGACTTTCTCTCTCATCTCTATGAAAAATTCGGATCATGGTACCTGGCCGCCGCCGCCTATAATGCCGGTGAAGGAAAAATACAGAAAAGCCTTAAAAAGTATAAGGTCACAACCTTCTGGGAGCTCACTAAAAAGAGACGGCTCAGACTCGAAACAAGACAATACGTTCCTAAGTTTCTAGCCGCGTTGCTTATCGCCAAGGACCCGGAACTATATGGTTTTTACGATATCGAATACAAACCGCCGCTGGCCTACGACGAGGTGGTTGTATCGCATCCCACGGGTTTAACCGTAATAGCCCGTTTAAGTGGATGTGATGTCAGGACAATTCGGAAGCTCAATCCGGCTTTGAAGCAATGGTGTACGCCCATGAAGGAACGTAAC
>JAZGHI010000605.1:0-2408 GCA_036480955.1 Candidatus Adiutricales bacterium | reverse complement strand
AACCGAGAAATGGGTGGAAGATTGCACCGGAGTGGCCGGGGCGGAAATAAGAGGTGTTCACCTCCGACTTCCCGGCTACGGTTCCTCCGGCCCTACCCTTGAAATATTCGAATACAATTCCGAAGAAGACCGGCCGAGCACGGCTATTAACCGGCCCGGACTGGCCCACCTGGCGTTCGCGGTCGACGACGTAAGAGCCGCCCGGGATTCTGTCCTTGAAGCCGGGGGAAGAGCCATAGGCAAACTCGTCTCGGTGGAAATCTCAGGGGCGGGCCATATCGACTTTATCTATGTCACCGACCCTGAAAATAATATTATCGAGTTGCAGCGATGGTCAGATTGATAAGACGGAAGGGCCGTAGAAATCAGGCCGAGGAGCTCAAGGACTTAAGGATCGAGTATCTCCCAGACAATGAGGCCATTATTTCCACTCTGGCCAAATGGCATAACGGTATCTGGCCGCACGGTTCAGTTGAATACCGAAAGATGCATCTGCGATCCCAGGTTGGTTCCAGGGGTATACCCACCACTTTTGTGGCCATGTCCGGTAAAACGCTGCTCGGTTCGGCCAGCCTGGTACTGCAGGACTTGAAGGCGCGGCAGGAACTATCACCCTGGATGGCCACGGTTTTCGTGGTTCCGAAATACAGGAAGCAGGGCACAGGTTCCGCTCTGGTCAACCGGGTTGTAAAAGAAGCAGCTCGGTTGAAAGCCGAGGCGTTGTATTTGTTTACTCCCGACCAGGAAAAATTTTATTCTTCTTTAGGCTGGTCTCTAATCGAACGAATACATCATCGTAACGAAGAGCAGTCAATAATGAGGATCTATCCTAAATCCTGACTCGATCATTATAAAGAGCTCGAGACCATGTCAGTCGAACTTCGAGAGGCAACCGGAAAAGACATCCCAACTCTTACCAGTCTCATCAGGAAGTCATTTCGCGACGTAGCTGAAAGGTTTGGGCTCACCCTCCAAAACAGCCCGACCCACCCCTCAAACTGCGCTGATGAGTGGATTAAAACCGCCTTGGCGAAAGGCGTAAAGTATTTTATACTGGAATGGAATCGAACGCCATGCGGTTGCATGGCCCTTAAGCAGGCCAGTGTGGAAGTCTGTTATCTCGAAAGACTGGCCGTGCTTCCGGGGTGTCGGAAAAACGGTTTCGGTTCATTATTGGTCCGGCACGCCATTAGTGAGGCCAAAAAACTCCATGTTCAGCGCGTGGAGATAGGAATTATCGCCGCACATATTGAGCTTAAGGACTGGTACGAGAGACTCGGATTTCATTGCCGGAATACGGCTGAGTTCGATCATTTGCCCTTTGCCGTTGCTTTCATGTTCAGAGATTGTGAAGGGTAAAAAAATAGGTCAAGGACCGGACGATCAGCAAATATTATAATTATGCGAATCAAACGGCTTCCAAAGGAACTATCCATCATTTCGACCATAGCCGAATGGCATTACAACCAGTGGGGCAGTCGTAACAAGGCCGCCGGCTCGATTAACCAATTGATTACCGGATTCTGGGCGCAGGCCGATTCGAAACGAATCCCCATGACTTTTGTGGCCATGGCTGGGCCAGAATTAGTGGGATTTGCCAGCCTGACAACCCACGATGCCGATGCCCCGAAAGATCTTTCACCCTGCCTGGCTAATGTTTATGTCACTCCCTCGCAGCGGAACAATGGAGTTGGTTCGGCCCTGGTTGAAAGATCGGTTAATCAAGCTGCGGAACTAGGCGTAAAGAAATTATATCTTTTTACACCGGACAAAGAAGATTTTTACATCCATCTCGGATGGTCGACCGAGGAACGCATTATTCTGAGAAATGAAAAAGTGGCCGTTATGGCCTTCACCACCGATCACAACACCTGATATGAGACCTCTGCAAAACTTCGTCCTTTGGCCCAACTCTTTGTCGCGCTCGAATTTAAATCCTCGAAATACTACAAGTATTCCTGCGGCTTAAATTTTCGTGCTCCTTGATTTGACCTCAAATTACTCGTTTTGCAGAGGTTTCAATATGTCGGTCAACAGAATAATTCTGTATAAATACGGGAACCGGGAAACAGTTTTTTTCTGTTTCCCTTAATTTGAAGCGAGCCTAAGAAATAAATTTATAAACCCCGGTCAATAGAATAATTCCGTGAAAATACGAGAACCGGGAAACAATTGATCGACCAATAGGGTGACGTCCCTTATCATTTCCCGCCGTCCGCACAAATAAAAATCATACACCCCGGCCGGAAACCGGGCTTCCAGGTACGCCGATACCCTGCCGTTGTAATAATGGGCCAGCCCGAAAGGTTTTGTTGCCTCCCGTGAAAGGCATGGGATGTATTTCCGGGTCGATTCCTTAAATAGGGCCTCGAAGTATAATTCAACTCGCTTTCCCACTCCGTGCAGCA
>JAZGHI010000604.1:0-3449 GCA_036480955.1 Candidatus Adiutricales bacterium | reverse complement strand
TTTAAAGATCTGGATGATATCTTTGAACGGTCTAAAATATAGATCAATCATTTTCCCCGGGGATCGATAAAATTAAACAAATAAGGCAGGTATTAAATGTCTGAGAAGAACGCGTCAGTCGTAATGGTTAAAAAAACGGGCAGGGACCTCAAAAATACCGTGGACGAAATCATGACCACCCTGGCCGACCGGACTTTTGCCGGAGCCAGGGTTTTGATAAAACCAAATATGGTAGGTCCGTCCGCCCCGGAACTAGGTCACACCACTCATCCGGAGTTGGTAGAGGCCGTCGTCCAGGCATGCCTGGACCGAAACGCACGGGTCTGGGTGGGCGATAATCCCGGCGGAATAAAGAGCAATTCCCGGAACGTGGCCCGGATAACCGGCATTCTGGAAGCCTCGGGGGACTGCTTCCTGCCTATATCGGAACGGGTAGTGGAAAAGACCGGCGCTGATACGGGCTTTCCAATAGTAATTTCCAAGGCCGTGCTCGAAGCCGATTACGTCATCAATCTGCCGGTGTTCAAGACACACGCCGGCATGATGATCACCGGCGCGATTAAAAATACTTATGGATACGTGGCCGGGGCCTGCAAGGCCCGTTTGCATGTTTTGGCCCGTTCAAACGAGAACTTCGCCAAAGCCGTATGCGACGTCTTCCAGACGCGGCCGCCCGATTTGCACATAATAGACGGTATTACGGCCATCGAGGGAAACGGGCCCTGTCATGGCGGGCAGTTGAGGAAGGTGGACAGGCTCCTGGCCGGTAAAGATCCTTTGGCCGTGGACTCGGTCATGGCTAAAATGATGGGTATTGATCCAGCCATACTCCCGGTCCAGAAGGAAGCGCTGGTTCGAGGAATCGGCGTGCTGGATGAATCTAAGATAGATGTGGAAGGCGATTTTTTTAAAATTCCTGATTTCAGGATGCCGGTTACCTTCCTGGCCACGACGTTGGACGCGGAAAGCCTCGATGAACTGACGAAACTCTATCCGCCAAACATGATGGCCACCAGAACCGAAGTGAAACCCGTGCGGGACGACGATAAATGCAGCAACTGCGGCGACTGCGAAACCAACTGCCCGCCCGAAGCCCTGACCCTGGAGCCGGACTTTAACATCAACGATGAATGTATCGCCTGTTACTGCTGCGTGGAACTGTGCTCCGAAGGGGCCATGGAAGTCCCGGACGTGGAGGCCTACCGGCATTATTAGCGTTCTGCTTGAAATCAGAGAATCCGGCCTTCCAGCCACAGCCGTCTGTATATTTCGTCAACGGATTCTAAGGTCATGGGTGCGTGTTTGGCGCCGTCATGTGCCCTGAGGTGCCCTCTCTTGCGGTAATCTGCAAGGTCGATACAATCGCGAAAATACAAAGAGCTTTAATATCAAGGCTATGGCCGATTTAATAGTTTTGGGTGCGTGTTTGGCGCCGTCATGTGCCCTGAGGTGCCCTCTCTTGCGGCAATCTGCACGGAAGGTGCGGCCACATCTCGGTCCGGTTATCGTATTTTGCCAAAATTTCCTTCACCACACTTGCCGGGTTGTAGAAGATGGTGTCGTAGATCGGATTAAGCGGGGAAGGGTGGGGGTATTGATCTAAATATCCTGAACTCCCGGAATTGCTTTTTCAACAGCGTTATGAAAAAGTTAGAGGATCATTTTTACCACAAGGAGAATTTTATGAGACGTAAATTTTTTAGCTTGGCCCTTCTGCTGTCTATTTTTTGGCTGACCGGTATGGGACATTCAAAAGCCGCTGACCTTAAATTCTATGTGGACGTATACGCCTGGTTTCCGGGCGGTGAGGTGAAAAAAGCCTCGCCGGGCGACGGGATATACTTTCAGGGCAATATTCATCCTGATGGGACCCACCTGGTTTACAGCGGTAACAATGCCGGACCGGTGCGGGTCTGGAAGACGGATCTTAAATCGGGAAAAATCACGGCCCTGACTCCCGATAATTCAGGGGCTCATCATCCGGTGTATTCGTGGGACGGGAAGAAGATCGCGTTTACCTCCGACCGGAACCACGGTCAGCCTTTGACCGCGGAAACAGTAAAAGCCACCGGTCTTCCATCCAAGGACTACCGGGCCAATATCTTTGTCATGGACGCTGACGGTACAAACGTGGGCCAAATCACCAGGGGTGATTATTTCGATCAGCGGCCCGCGTTCAGCCCGGATGGAAAATACATGGCCTTTGTGCGCACCATTGATGAGAAATGGCATATCCTGGTGGTCCCGGTCGACGGCAGCGCCGAGCCGCGCGATTTATCAGTCGAGGCCGGCGGATATCGCCCCTGGTTTTCACCGGACGGTAAGACTATATATTTCCACTCCTGGTTGAACAAACGTGACCGGATAGTAAAGGTTCCGTTTGAGGGCGGCGAGGTAGTCCCGCTGGCAAACGATGATAAGGGCAACAGCCGCGGTGTCTTCCCGGACCCCAACGGCAAGGCGCTCCTGATGCATTCCACCCGCAGCGGAGACTGGGGCATCTGGGAACTGCCTTTGGACGGAAGCAAGCCGAGGCAGCTTATCCCGCCCGGATATGAAAGGGCCCTGCACGCGAGCCGTTCCAGGAATGGGGTGGTTGGCTTTGACGCCTACCGCCGGTCAATTGGAGAGGATTCGCTTATAACCTCCTCCGCCGCGACCGGAGCATACAGGCATAAGGGCACTCCGGTTTTTACCGTAAAATTTCCCGATAAATTTCGGGAAAAATCGCCCAATAAAAGATTCGACCAGGTCTATTCAGTGACGCTCCCGAGTGGTTTCAATGTACAGATAGTGGTTTCCGACATCCCCGAAGGCCAGCCTCTTAAGGACGCGGGCTCGGCATACGCCCACAATATCATAGCCAGATATTTCAATACCGAGGTCGAGATCGTTTCCAATCAGGAGCGCAGGCTCAGCGATGGGACCAAGGCTTATTTGACTCAGTTTCAATGGGAGGCCAGGTCGGGAAACGAGATGACCTCTTATATTTTGACGGCGTACAAAGAGAACAAGCTGGTCCAGGTCAACGGCCATGTCTGGGGCGACCCGGATGAAATTCTTAAAATTCTAAACAGCCTGACCTTTGAGCAGCCTTAGAATTCGAATCATCTCCAAAAGAGTTGATGATTTTGAAAGGATTCAAGGGGTCAAGGGTTCGAGGATTCAAGGGGTCAAGGGTTCGAACCCTGTTCTCCAACTAAATTGGAGAAGAACTTAAAATCCTGTTCAGGTATGAAGCATGGCGGGCAAGGCCCGCTTCAATATTTGGCTTTCATCACCTTTTAGATGGTGGTGTCCTATTTCCAAAGCGGCGGGTGGCTCATACGATCCCGCAAGGATCGTGTGAGTGCCGAAGGCATAAGAAGTCCCGCCGTGCGGTTTAATATACCACCTTAATCTTTTTCTTGAGTATCAGCTTTTAGCATATCATGTATTCTCAAGGAAAC
>JAZGHI010000603.1:0-6979 GCA_036480955.1 Candidatus Adiutricales bacterium | reverse complement strand
TTTTACGGCGGTAAAATCGATAACATCATGATGCGTTTTAATGACGCGGCCATGGCTTTTCCCGGCCTGATACTTTTTCTGGCCCTCCTGGCCGTGCTGGGCGCTGGATTGTGGCAGTGTATGCTGGCCCTGACCCTGGGCTGGACCCCAAGTCTGGTGCGCCTCATCCGCGGGCTGGTGCTCGCCGAGCGGGAACGGGATTATGTCAAGGCGGCCAAACTGATTGGCGAGCATGACTTCAGGATTATTTTCAGGCAGATCATTCCCAATGTCTCCTCACCGTTGATAGTCCTGGCCACGATCAGAACCGGCGGTACAATTCTGGCCTTTGCCGCGTTGACCTTTCTCGGCCTCGGACCGCCGCCCCCGGAACCCAGTTGGGGGCTGATGCTGAATGAGGCCAGGGATTTGATGGAGACGGCGCCCATGGTGGCTGTCTGGCCCGGACTGGCCATATCGATAACCGTGTTGGGCATAAACCTGTTAGGCGACGGGCTCCGCGACGTATTTGACCCGAGATTGACTGAAAAATGAGTGAAGATCAATCCTTCCTGATATTAAAAGACCTGCATGTGAACTTCGAGCTGCGGGCCGGTGTCCTGCAAGCGCTCAGGGGTATTAACCTGACCGTGGATAACGGTGAAACCGTGGGCGTGGTCGGTGAATCCGGCAGCGGGAAAAGCGTCATGGCCAAGGAGATTATCCGCCTCAATCCGAGTCCGCCGGCCAGGACCAGGGGCCAGATTTTACTTGACGGGGTCGATGTAGTCTCACTGCCCAAGGGGGACCTGCGTAACATCCGCGGGTCAAAGGCCTCCATGATTTTCCAGGAACCCATGACCAGCCTCAACCCGGTGTTTACTATCGGCCAGCAGATTACCGCGGGGATCAGAACGCACCTCAAACTGACCAAGGTCCAGGCCAATGAATTGGCGGCCGAGCTACTTGGTAAAGTAGGCATCCCTTCCGCGAAGGAGCGGCTGAAACAGTATCCGCACGAACTTTCCGGGGGCATGCGGCAGAGGGTGATGATCGCCATGGCCCTTTCCTGTAATCCCAACCTGCTGATCGCCGATGAACCCACCACCGCGCTGGACGTGACGATCCAGGACCAAATCCTCGAACTTCTGGCCGCCACGATCCAGGATAACAAGATGTCGATGATTCTGATATCCCACGACCTTTACGTGGTGGCCGACACGTGTGAAAAAATCGTGGTGATGTACGCCGGCTGCCAGATGGAAGTCGGGCCGACCGAGGAAGTATTCAACAATCCCCGCCACCCGTACACTATCGGGCTTAAGGAATCCCAGCCGAGCATCGGTGGTGGGCAATCCAAATACTTGAAACCCATTCCGGGCACGGTCCCGGACATGCTGAACGTACCGTCAGGGTGCGCGTTCCACCCCCGCTGCTCTTATGCCATAGATATTTGTAAAACAGAAACACCGGAGCTTGAAACCAAAGGCCGGAATCTATCAACCGCCTGCCATGTAATGTAAATTACAGTTTACGGACGAGGTCATGACTACAGGAATCAACCCAGAAAAAGAGACCGCCAACCCGATTCTCGAAACAAAAGACTTATGTAAGTACTTTACCATTAAATCCGGCGGTAAGAAGGCAACCCTCAAAGCGGTGGACCGCGCCAACCTGAAAATATACCCCGGAAAAACCCTGGGCCTTGTGGGCGAAAGCGGGTCCGGCAAGTCCACCATCGCTTTCACCATGGTCCAGCTGCACGAGCCTACCTCGGGTGAAATCATTTATGAAGGCGGACAGATGGCCCATGCGAATGGCCGGGCTCTCAAGGAGTTCCGGGAACACGTCCAGATGATTTTCCAGGACCCGTACAGTTCACTCGATCCCCGCCAGAAGCTGAAGACTATCATCGAACGGCCCCTTAAACTGCACACCAAACTGAAAAGCGCACAACGGCTGGAAAAAATCCTCGAAATTCTCAACCAGGTCGGCCTGGATTCCGGCCAGTTATACAGGTATCCCCACGAATTCAGCGGCGGACAAAGGCAGAGGATCGCCGTGGCCAGGGCCCTGGCCGTGAGCCCGCGTTTAATAGTCTGCGACGAACCGGTTTCCGCCCTGGACGTGTCGGTCCAGGCTCAAATACTCAACCTGCTACAATCCCTGCAGGAAAATTTAGGGCTGGCTTTTCTCTTCGTCTCCCACGACCTCAACGTAGTCAGGCATATATCACACGAGGTGGCGGTCATCTACATGGGGTGCATTGTCGAACAGGCTCCCACGGAGGACCTTTTTACAAGTCCCCAGCATCCTTACACGCGCGCCCTCCTGGCCTCCATGCCCGGGCTTAAAAAGTTGAGTTCGAAAGTCAAGCTGGTGGGCGAGATAACGTCACCCATCAACCCGCCTCCCGGCTGCCGGCTTTTATCCCGCTGTCCCCAGGTAAAAGAAAGCTGCGGGGAATTCACCCCCGAACTAAAAGAGATTTCCCCCGGCCATTTCTCGGCCTGCTATTAGAGATTGCAGCGGTCGTTGCAGACCTCTAGATTAGAGCAGACGATACAAATGAAATTCGTAAGGGTATACCCCAGTCTCTGTCCGGCCGGGAGAAACCGCTCACGATTCATAACTCCAGGGCAATCACAGGGGATTGCCCCTACGGTTACGAATAGATTTTGTGACACAAAGACAGACCGAAAAATTATTATTGACAACTCAGCCAACCAATTCCAAGAAAGATGAACCTAAATTAAACGTCACACATGGGAGGATTTATGGATATCAGCTCTATGTCCGTGCTTATTACCGGGGCCGCCGAGGGGATCGGGTATGCCTTGGCCGAGGGATTTCTGAAAGACGGGGCCAGGGTTTTGGCTGTGGACCGGAACAAAGGGGCTTTGGAAAAACTGGAAGAGCAAGGGGCCTTGAGCCGTATTGTGGATGTCTCCGACCCAAAGCAGGTCGAGGATATGGTTGATTACTGCGTCAAGGAAACAGGGCGGCTGGACGTGTTGATAAACAACGCCGGAATCGCGGGCGGCGCGGAGATAAAAGACCATGTAGCGGATCAGTTCGAGAACGTGGTCAGGATAAATCTCTTTGGCCCGTTTTACGGTATGAAATACGCCATACCGGTGATGGAAGAGCAGGGATTCGGGCGGATCATAAACCTTGTCTCGCGCAACGCCGAGATCGGTATGTCCGGGGCATCGGCCTACGGTTCGTCAAAGGCCGGCCTGTTTGCCCTGACGCGCTGCGCCGCGGCCGAGGCTCATGATTCGAACATTCTGGTCAATGGGCTTATCCCGGGGCCGACTAAAACCGGAATGAACCCTTTCGGCACCCAGACACCGGACGTGGTGTATCCCACGGTCAGGATGATGGCTTTGTTTCCGGATAAGGGGCCTTCGGGCAAGGTCTTCTGGGATGAGAAAGAATACCACCTGTTCAGCCCTGAAAACCCGACCTTCAATTTCATGAAACGAAATCTTGAAACCGGCCAGGTTGAAGTAATTAATATACCCGAATTCGCTCCGGACAAAGCTTAGGCCTGGAACTGGTTTGCTTCGGGATTTAAATGGCGGTATAACCGCCGTCAACCATGATCGCGCTCCCGGTTATGTATGAGGCATCGTCGGAAATCAAAAAAGTGACCACTCCCCCCAGCTCTTTCGGGTCGGCCGCCCGGGCCAGGGCCGGTTTTATAGGGGAACGCGGCATGCGGTCGCTCAGCCCGGAGCCGAACTCGGCCCGGTCCTCCCCGGCGTGTTTCCCCAGATTGGTCGTAACCGCGCCGGGGCAGATACAGTTGGCCCGGATTCCCTGTTCACCGTAATCAACCGCCACCTGCTTGGTCAGCATCAGCACCCCGCCTTTACTGGCGGCGTAGCTGGCCGCCGACCCACCGGCGCCCACGACCACCGAGGCTATGGAACCCGTGGTTACCACCGCGCCGCCTCCCTGCTCCAGCATATGCGGGATGGCGTATTTTACAGCCAGGAAAGTCCCGGTGAGGTTAACCCGGATGACTTGCTCCCAGTCGGAAAGAGTCGTTTCGTGAATCCAGCCCAACCAGGCCGTGCCGGCCGTGGCAAAAAGTGAATCCAGACCCCCGAGCCCTTTCGCGGCGAGTTCGGTCATTTGCTTTACGTCGGAATCGGACCCGACATCACATTTTATGGCCAGGGCCCTTCCCCCGGCCTTCTCGATCAGATCAACGGTTTCCTCGGCCAGGTCGAGCCGTTTATCGGTTACGGCCACCCCGGCCCCTTCCTCGGCCAGGCGGATCGCCCCGGCCCGGCCGATTCCACTCCCCCCACCGGTTACCACCACCCGTCTGCCTTCGAGACGGCGGGCCACTGTGTTGTTTACCATTAGATAACCTCCCTATATATCTGTTTGGATCATCAAATACCACGCGTATCACATTCTCCAACAGGCGCTTATATTCTGGGCAAATGTATATGGTCTACCCGCTCACACGGTTATTACGTTGGCGCAATTATTCCGACCGCGCTACCCGGAATCCGATCCCGTAACTGCGTGTATCCGGCCGAGCGCGCATGCGGTCGGCCGCCCGGCTATATTCGGCCCCGGAAAACCAACTTCCACCCCGGAAGACCTTCTGCCGTCCTTTAAGCGAGCCCCGCGGGTCAACTACGGCCACGCCTTGAGTAAATTTGTTATACCAGCCCGCGTACCAGTCCTGGCTCCACTCCCACACATTGCCGTGCATGTCATATAGCCCCCAGGCGTTGGGTTCCTTTTTGGCCGCCGGGTGAGACGTCTGCAATGAGTTGCCCCAGTACCACCCCACGCGGTCGAGATTCGGGTCGTGATCCGAGCCGGCCGCGCTGATGTCACCGGAACTGAACGCTGTCGTGGTCCCGGCCCGGCAGGCGTACTCCCATTCCGCTTCCGTGGGAAGCCGGTATTTGCCGCCCGCTTCCATCAGGTTCAATCTCCGGATAAACTTTTGAGCGTCCAGCCAGGAGACCTGCTCCACCGGGTGGTTATCTCCTATTATTTTGGATAGGTTTTTACCCATGACCAGCGTCCATTGCTTCTGTGTGACTTCAGTGGTTTGAAGGTAGAAACCATGACTGATAACCACCTCGTGCTGGTACTCGAGTTCCGTCCGCCCCAGCTCACCAGGTGGGCTGCCCATGGTAAATTTCCCCAAAGGAATATAGACGAACTTCATACCCACTGTGTTGGTGAAAGGTTTGCCGGGCTCAATTTTCAGCGTCCGGGAAACAACGGGCTGTTTGAGAACCTGATCGTATGTCCTTCTCTGCCTTTCTTCAACCTTGTTGTAAATAAAAAGCCCCGTAAATGGCAATAACAGGAGAAGAACGGTGAGCAGAAAAGGAAAGCGCAATTGTTTCAGAGTCTCTTTTATTTTAAGCAGTGCCATGGCGTATTATTTTTGAGTTGAACACTCCACGGCTTTAACATCGAAACCCGGCTTGCCGCGTCTGAGCCTTCTGACTGAAGCAACTCAACCAAAGATGATACTGTAAATTAATCGAAATCCAGTTCTTCTCCTGTTACTTTTTCCTCAACAAGCTCCCGGTATTCCTCGACCGTCACACCAAGGTGCTTGCTGAGAACGTACTCACCAAGACTATACTCGCCCTCGGAGGCGTACCGGCTTCTCAGGGTCCTGGATGACGCGGGCCTAGCCCGCAACCGCCGAGTCCACGGGATCTGGGAAGGGATTTCCTGGGAGTAGGTCTTGTTGTAAGGGGCCTGGTGAGGATGACCAGGTAGCGATCGTCGTCGTTTGGGTGGAAGACATCGGCTCTCAGGACGGTCCCGTCCCTCATCTCCATGGGAACGGTCAGATCGATTCGTATGGTGGAACTCACGGGTCTTTGCTCCTCCGTTTCCTGCCCTGCGACTCAGACCCCTAAGGGAAAAATGTTAATTTCCGGTCTGGTCCTCCGGTCGGACCAGCAGTTTCCAGAAGACGTCGAAATCCTGGGTAAGAGCGTCCACCAGCCTCCATTTCATCCCGAAAAAATACCATGTATGTATAAAACGGTAACAGATCATGAAATAGATATCCTGAATACGTCGAACATCAATTCTAGCGTCTAATTCCCTTCTATCGATACCTTTATGAATAATATCTAGAAATATATTTTTCGCCTCTGAGTTTCTAAATGCGTCCTGCTGCATCCAAGTATGCATTGGGAGTGAGATAAAGGCTGAAATGGCAACATGAGGATTTTTGTCATAAAAATCCATTACAACCCATAGCATTTTCCGAAATGTTTCTCGTGCGGATTCCAAACCCTGTATTTCAATCGCAATACGCTCACCCAGTTCTGCGAGCTTCTCTTCTATAATGGTAAATAAAAGGTCTTCTTAAGAACCAAAATATTTATATAAAGTGCCTGAACTAACTCCGGAGCTCTTTGATATAGAACTTATGCTTACCTGATATGCATCTTTTTGTGAAAACAACTCAAGCACCCGAGGGTATAATCTGGTTTTTAGCTTTTCAGGTATTGGCAGGTGGTTATCATCTGTTTTTCTCAGTGGGTAACTTTGTCTGACCATATAAAACTCCTATAACCAATAAGTCAGCATTATAATTTTCAGAGATTACTTGTTTATAATGACATTTGACATTCTTTTAATTTTTGTTCGACCTCCGTGTACGTTGTATTCCAACCAATAAATGTCAATCGAGTTTCACCAACTCTGCCCTGATCGGACCATTCACTTTTACCTCCAACATGATTTACCAAGACATTCCGGTCACGAAATTGAACCGTTCCTTTCATTCGGAACATCCCAAAAGGCAGTTCTCGGACGAAACGCTTGAAACAAGTTTCATCCAAAGGTTGGGAATTGCAATACGAAAAAGTCACAAAGCCATTTTCATCTGTGTGTGCGCTGTGTTCTTCATTATAATCGTGAGATAATCGCGGATGGTTCGAATAACTGTCTCCCCATAAGATATCTTCTATATCAGTGCGGCAATGAA
>JAZGHI010000602.1:0-6859 GCA_036480955.1 Candidatus Adiutricales bacterium | reverse complement strand
GATCACCAGTCAGAACCACGGATTTTGCGTAGACATGGAAAGTCTGAACGATAGCGGCGTTAAGTTGACGCATGTCAACCTGAATGACAATACCCTGGAAGGCCTGGAAGACTGGTCACAACGGTTTTTTTCCGTTCAATACCATCCCGAGGCCTGCCCCGGTCCGCACGACGCCGCTTATCTTTTTCAACGGTTTATTGATTTGATGGAAGATTAACTCATACCTGAATGCCTAAACGTACAGATATAAAAAAGATACTTCTCATCGGCTCCGGCCCGATTGTAATCGGCCAGGCCTGCGAGTTCGACTATTCCGGAACACAAGCCTGCAAAGCCCTTCGAGACGAGGGCTTTGAGGTCACGCTTATCAATTCCAATCCGGCCACTATCATGACTGATCCGGAAATGGCGGATCATACCTACATCGAACCTATTACACCTGAAACATTAGTCAAGGTTATTGAAAAGGAACGGCCTGATGCCCTCCTGCCCACGTTGGGGGGGCAGACCGGTCTCAATACGGCGGTAGCAGTGGCTGAAGATGGTGTTTTGGACCGTTTCGGCGTGGAAATGATCGGGGCCAAACTGGATGTGATCAAGAAGGCCGAAGACCGTGAGCTCTTCCGGGCGGCCATGAAAAAAATCGGACTCCGGGTTCCAGCGAGCGGTATTGCCCGTTCAGTTGAAGACTGCCGGCCTATCGCCCAAGAGCTTGGATACCCTTTGATCATCAGGCCCAGCTTCACCCTGGGCGGGGCCGGAGGCGGGGTGGCCTATAATCGGGAGGACCTTGAGCGGATGGCCGCTTACGGGCTGGATTTGAGTATGATCCACGAAATCATGCTCGAAGAGAGCATAATCGGCTGGAAGGAATTCGAACTCGAAGTCATGCGGGATCGGAAGGACAACGTGGTTATCGTCTGTTCGATTGAAAATATAGATCCCATGGGAATCCACACCGGAGATTCTATAACCGTGGCTCCGATCCAGACATTAACCGACCGTGAATACCAGCTCTTGCGTGACGCGGCCATCGCCATCATCAGAGAAATCGGCGTGGATACGGGGGGCTCGAATATCCAGTTCGCCGTAAATCCCCAGAACGGGGAAATGGTCGTCATCGAGATGAATCCCCGCGTCTCACGAAGTTCGGCCCTGGCCTCGAAGGCGACCGGATACCCCATCGCGAAACTGGCGGCCAAGTTGGCGGTGGGGTATACCCTGGATGAGATCCCGAACGACATAACACGTGAAACACAGGCCTCTTTTGAGCCGACTATCGATTATTGCGTGGTTAAGATCCCGCGCTGGACGTTCGAAAAATTTCCCAACACGGATGATTTTCTGACCACATCCATGAAATCTGTGGGTGAGATCATGGCTATTGGGCGGACATTTTCCGAGGCCCTGCAGAAAGGTTTGCGTTCTCTGGAGATAGGCCGGTTCGGCCTCTACGGAGACGGCCGTGACCCGCGAGACGTTAATGGAGATCAGCCGGACCGGGAGACCATACTCGACAGGCTCAGAAAGCCAAACTCGAAACGTATCTTTTATCTTGTCACGGCCTTCCAAGGAGGAATGGAATGCGATGAAGTCGCCCGGCTGACCGGTATTGATCCCTGGTTTTTGTATCATATAAAGGAATTGGCTTTAAAGAAGCAGGAAATCCGCATGCTCCGTGACCTGGCCAGCCGGAAATCCAACCCCATCAGCAGAGAGGAGTTAATAGAGGGGTTGTATGATGCCAAGCGGGACGGTTTTTCCGATGTTCAACTGGCCCGGCTCTGGGACTCTGATGAAGATACTTTGCGTGACATTCGTATTTCTCTCGGAATTAAATGCTGTTACAAATCCGTGGATACGTGCGCGGCCGAATTCGAGGCCTACACACCCTACTACTACTCCACCTATGA
The DNA here is from genome assembly GCA_036480955.1 of Candidatus Adiutricales bacterium. Classification (GTDB taxonomy): domain Bacteria; phylum Desulfobacterota; class Desulfarculia; order Adiutricales; family JAFDHD01; genus JAZGHI01. The sequence goes on along the minus strand of JAZGHI010000602.1, from coordinate 4,946 downwards.
GGATGAAGACGAAGTCAGGGATTCAGACAAGAAAAAAGTGATTATCCTCGGTAGCGGGCCAAACCGCATCGGCCAGGGCATCGAATTCGATTATTGCTGCGTACACGCCTCCTATGCCCTGAAAGAGATGGGTGTGGAATCAATCATGGTCAATTCCAATCCCGAGACAGTCAGCACCGATTATGACACCTCGGACCGTCTTTACTTCGAACCGCTTACCAAAGAAGATGTCTTGGGCATAGTCGAGCGGGAAAAGCCGTATGGTGTAATCGTACAATTCGGCGGCCAGACACCTTTAAATGTGGCCGTGCCGCTGGCAGAGGCCGGAGTCCGGATATTGGGTACCCCGCCTGATTCCATAGACCGGGCGGAAGAGCGGGGCCGATTCAAGGAACTGCTTCAAATATTAGATCTGCTCCAGCCTCCGAACGGCATGGCCTGGAACAAGAAAGAAGCCCGCGAAACGGCTGAGCTTATCGGCTATCCGGTGGTAGTCCGGCCTAGTTACGTGCTTGGCGGCCGGGCCATGGAAATCGTATACGACAGCGGATCTCTGGCCGATTTCGTCCAGTACGCCCTGGACGCCTCTCCGGGAAACCCGATCCTTATCGATAAATTTCTCGAAGACGCCATTGAGATAGACGTAGACGCCGTGTCTGACGGATCAAGGACCATAATCGGCGGCATCATGGAACATATCGAGGAAGCGGGAGTACACTCCGGGGATTCCGCGTGTGTCCTTCCCCCCCGAACCCTCACATCGGAGATGATAGACCAGATCAAAAAGGCAACGAAGGCCTTGGCCGCTGAACTGGGGGTGATCGGCCTGATGAACATCCAGTTCGCCATCAAAGATCAGACCCTGTATGTCCTGGAAGTCAATCCCAGGGCCTCGCGGACAGTACCTTTCGTTTCCAAAGCCACCGGCGTTCCTCTGGCCAAGGTGGCCACACGTGTCATGCTCGGTCAGAGCCTGGACGACCTTAACCTGGCCGATAGGCCTGACCCGAAGCATATATCGGTAAAAGAGGCCGTTTTCCCTTTTAACCGTTTTCCGGGCGTGGACACAATCCTGGGACCGGAAATGAAATCAACCGGCGAGGTCATGGGAATTGACAACGATTTTGGACTGGCCTACGCCAAGGCCCAATCCGCGGCCGGTCAGATACTGCCCAAAGAGGGTACGGTTTTCATCAGTGTCCGAAACCGAGATAAAGTGGAGATCGTGGAAACCGCTGAAATGTTCTCAAATCTCGGTTTCAATCTGGTCGCTACCAGGGGTACGGCGGCGGTTCTCCTCGAAAATGGTTTGAAGGTGGAGACAGTCAACAAGGTATCCGAAGGCAGGCCCCACGCCATCGACATGATTAAGAACAACCAGATATCCTTGATAGTAAATACGTCTTTGGGAAAGCGCACTGTTATAGACTCGGAGAGTTTGAGACGGGCGGCGCTGCTTTACAAGGTTCCTTACGTAACCACTACGGCGGGCGCGGAGGCCACGGCACTGGCCTGCGCCGCCCTCCTGAAGCACGATTTAACGGTTAAATCTCTTCAGGAGTACCATTCATTAATCGGAGCTACATAAGTATGGTTCACCCCGATTCCCCGAATACCGCCTCCGAGCCCTCAAAACCCCGTGATTCGGCGTACCCGAGAGAGGCCTGCGGTGTCTTCGCTGTCCATGGCCACGAGGAGGCGGCTAAACTCTGCTACTTCGGCCTTTACGCCCTCCAGCACCGAGGCCAGGAAAGCGCCGGGATCGTGGTTACCAACGGCCGGGAGACCAAAGAACACCGGCAGATGGGTCTTGTCTCGGAGGTCTTTAATGAAAGAGTCCTCGAGGAGCTCTCCGGGCACGTGGCCCTGGGGCATGTCCGCTACTCGACCACCGGTTCGTCTCTCATAAAGAACGCCCAGCCTTTTTTAGTTCTATACGCCGGCCGGCACATCGCCGTCGGCCATAACGGAAACCTTACCAACACTCTCGCCCTTCGCACCATGCTCGAAAACAGCGGCTCAATCTTCCAGACGACCACGGACTCGGAAATCATAGTGCATCTATTAGCCCGGCATTTGAAGGACGGCCTCGAACAGGCCCTGCTCACGGCCCTGCCTCAGGCCAGGGGAGCGTATTCCATTGGGCTCATGGTGGGAGATAAGCTAATCGGGGCCAGGGACCCTAACGGGTTCAGGCCGTTGTGTCTCGGCGTTTTGAATGGGGCCTGGATTCTCGCCTCTGAAACATGTGCCCTGGACCTGGTAGAAGCCGAATACGTCCGTGACGTGGAACCGGGTGAGATAGTGATAATCGATGATAACGGCCTCAAATCCCTGAAAATGGAGGCCGCATCAAACCATACCTTCTGTATCTTCGAATTTATTTATTTTTCCAGACCCGATTCCAATATATTCGGCCACAATGTTTATACCATGCGTAAAAGGATGGGGGCCCGGCTGGCCAAGGAAAATCCCCACCTTGAAGCGGATCTTACCATGCCTTTTCCGGACTCGGGAAATTACGCCGGCTTGGGATTTGGTGAGGCCAGCGGTATTCCTTTTGAGATGGGTGTGATCAGGAATCATTATATTGGCCGCACCTTTATTCAGCCATCCCAGTCAATGAGGGATTTCGGCGTGCGCGTGAAATTAAATCCGGTGAAGGAAGCTCTGAATGGTAAAAGAATTGTCATCATCGAGGACTCCATCATCAGGGGAACAACCAGCCGGTCAAGAATCAAGACTCTTCGCCAGGCCGGGGCCAAGGAAGTTCATATGCTCGTTTCATGTCCGCCCCACCGATTCCCGTGTTACTACGGTATCGATTTCTCGAGCAAAGGAGAGCTGGTGGCCGCAAATCACGACGTGGACTGGGTGGGGAACTTTATCGGTCTGGATTCGTTGAATTTTCTCAGCATCGAGGGTCTGGTAGAGTCCACCGGTTTTGAGAAACCTAGCTTCTGCCTGGCCTGTTTCAACGGCGAATACCCAGTGCCTGTCGAGGAAGAGATTTAAAAATTTCATCTTGAAGAAAGCCGGTTTTGAAAAAAAACTTCTCACATCCATAATCTTGCTATTCCCTTGCCCTAGATCTTTTATAATTTATTAAAAATAACACGTACCTAAGCCGATTTTTATGGCGTCTGTTTACGATTGCTAAAAAAAATTACGCAACGTATAATGGAAGAAAAAAGCGGTCTCGAACAAACCGGATGAGACTTATTCCAAAAGGGTGAAATGGCCTTCAGGCGGTTTCACCCCATCTCCAAGGATTCAATTATGGTCATTAAGGACGCTCAAGAGGTACTTCGGATTGAAGCCGAAGGCATTTTAGGCTTGATTGACAGGATAGGCCAGGAGTTTGCGGACGCCGTCGACCTCATATATAAATCAAAAGGACGCGTTATCGTCACCGGAATTGGCAAGTCGGGAATTGTCGGGCGCAAAATTGTTGCGACATTCAACAGTACCGGGACACCGGCCCTTTTCCTTCACCCGGTTGAGGCTTTGCACGGGGATTTGGGCATGGTCACCTCCGGTGATATACTCATTGCCCTCTCCCGCAGCGGCGAAACGGAAGTAAACGATCTAATCCCCATCGTTCGAAGTCTGGGGGCGAAAATCATCGCCTTCACCGGCAATCTGGATTCGAGTCTGGCCCGTCAGGCCGACCTGAATTTGGATGTGGGCGTGGCTCGAGAGGCCTGCCCACTAGGGCTGGCTCCAACGGCCTCTACCACTGCCGCGACAGCCATGGGTGATGCCCTGGCCGTGGCCCTTATCAACCGGCGTCAATTCAACTCGGATGATTTCAAACGTTTTCATCCCGGTGGCAATTTCGGCGAACGCCTCTCTCTCAGGATCAAGGAAGTTATGGTCACCGGCAGTCGTATTCCAAAAGTCGGCCGCCGGTCTTTAGTAACTGAAGCTCTCGATGTAATGAATAAGATAAACCTCGGTGTTCTCCTGGTGGTCGATGAAGATGACACCCTGAGAGGTATTTTCACTGACGGAGACCTTCGACGGTGCATGATTAAAAATAAGTCGGTGCATGATTTGAGAATGGACCAGGTTATGACCCCTGATCCGAAAACGGTGAGCGAAAACCGTCTTGCCCTGGAAGCCTTGGAGATCATGCAGCGCCATGAGATAACGATTTTACCAATTGTGGATAAATCGTCCCGTGTCTTGGGTGTTGTTCATCTCCACGCCCTTTTAGGTAAAGGTAAATTCAGGTTCAATTCGGTCCAGTCTATTTATGATTAATTATCCACCTCGAGGCCTTATCCTGAGATTGGTCACTCCCCTGGACAACGAGGGACGACCTGACCGGGAATCGCTGGGATGGCTAATTCAACGGCTTAAGAAAGGTGTCGGGGCTGTCCTCGCGGGGAGCCTCGAAATTGGTGAAGCCTTGAGCCTGGCTCCTAAAGCCCGGATCGATATATTAGAAGGCTCGTTGAAGACCTTAAAAAACGGACCGGCGCTTTTCTTCGAGATTACCTGCCTCGATGAAAAAGGGACGTTCGAGATCCTGGAAATGAGTGAATCCTTTTTAGAAGGATTCAAGTCGGAAACTGAGCTATATTTTTTCCTCACCCCTCTGGTCTACCATAGCAACCGGAATCTGCCCGACCATCTCGAGGCACTAGGGCGGAAAACCGGCCGTCAGTTTATCTTGAGCAATAATCCCGGGTTAGTGAAAAAATTGACCGGGACCCTCCGCCGCGAGAACATCCGTACCGGTGTCCTGAAAAAAATATCCAGCAACGAGCAGATTGTAGGACTGGAATTCAGCGGTGACGTGGACCGAGCCATAAATTATCAGCGAGCCCTGAGAAGCAGGGTAAGGTTTCGATTTTACGACGGCAGTGAGGAAAATTTTATCACTCAACCCTCTTCTTCCGGTCTCATTTCCAGCGGGGCCAACCTTCTGCCCCAGGCTT
>JAZGHI010000601.1:0-3900 GCA_036480955.1 Candidatus Adiutricales bacterium | reverse complement strand
TCATCCGCGTCGAAAATGATAACCGCTTCGTCCACGTACCCCTTGAGGAGTCTCAGGTGGGCCGAGGTAAGGGCAGTCCCCAAGGTAGCCACCACATGGCCGATCCCCTGGGAAACCAGGGCCAGTAAATCAAAATAACCCTCGACTATGATAACGGTTTTTTTATCTTTTAACCAATCGCGGGCCAGGTTAAAACCGTAAAGAATTCGGCCTTTCTGGTAAATTGGCGTCTCGGGTGAATTTAAGTATTTGGGCTGATTGTCTTCCTCCTCCAAGAGCCTGCCGCCGAAAGCTAAAGGTCTGCCCGAAATATCAAAAATTGGGCATATTATCCGGCCCCGGAAACGGTCATAACCACCACGGCCGGCCTCACGAGTTTTGGTCAGCCCCGCGGCTTCCATCACGCGCTCGGAGACACCCTGCGAGCCGAGGTGGCGGCGCAGATTTTCCCATCCCTTGGGAGACCATCCCAGATGGAAATCACGAACGATTTTATCATCCAATCCCCTGGATTTTAAGTAAGCCCCGGCCACCTCTCCATCAGGCCCGTGGAGCTCTTCCTGAAAAAACCTGCGGGCTAGATCCACAACGCGATACAACTCACTTTTGGACTCCCCTGATCTTTGGGAGCCGCTCTCTGAATTCCTGGGCAGATCGATGCCGTATCGCTCGGCCAACTCGGATACGGCCTCGGGAAAAGATACGCCCCTTTGCATCATAATGAAACGAAAGACGTTTCCACCCTGGCCGCAACCGAAGCAGTGAAAAATCTGGCGTTCCTGATTGACGTTAAAAGACGGGGTTTTCTCCGCGTGAAACGGACAGAGCCCCTTGAAGGAACGGCCGGTGCGCTTCAAGTTGACGTAGTTCGAAATAACCTCGACAATACTCGCCGCGTTACGGACTTCGTCTATTTTATGTTCCGGTATGAATCCCGCCATGTTTATCCGGTCGGCTTAACTAAAAAGTTCAACCACGGTCACACCGTCTCCACCGATAGCCTGACCGCCAGGGTGAAAGCCCTCAACCCGGGCATCGTCCCTGATGAAGTCGCGTATCGCCTCGCGCAATCGTCCTGTGCCTTTGCCGTGCACAATATAAAAGTATTTCAGACCGCTTAACTGGGCCTGGTCAAGTAATTTATCCACAACCGGGATGGCCTCGGCCACGGTCCGTCCAATTAGATTTATTTCGTGCTCCGGACGGCTGAATTGGCCGGTAGCCGAGGGAAACACCATCTTCTTTGCTTTCCGGGACGGGCTGCCGCCGGCCTGGGATAAATCGGTCAGGGCCGTGCTTATTTTCACGCCGTCAACCTCTATCTCGGCCCTGTTTAGGCCGGTCTTCTGGTTTACAAGCCGGCCGGTTACTCCCAGAGTCTCACTCCGCACGAAATCACCGGCTCGCAAGTCGGGTATTGTCCCTTCCCCTTTGTCCAGATTGGGCAGAGACCGCATGAGCCTTTTTTCGGCCGCGTGAAACTCGTTTATTTCCCGACCGCCGAGACTATCACTTTCGCGGAGTTGCTTTAAGATTTGCTTGAACTCAATCCCGGCTCGAGAGACTGTCTCTTTTCCCTTGGATCTGATGATTTCGAGTTCTTCTTTTTGAGCTATTTCGGCATTTTCTTTTTGAATCCGGGCCTGGACCAGGGAGGCGCTCAGCTCATGCTCCAGCATTTCGTACTCTTCGCGGGCCCGGGCTAACTCCGCGCGCTCCTCTTCAAGCCGGGCCAGTAAATCCTGGGTCTTTTTCTGACCCTCGTCCAGGTAGGATTCGGCCCTGTTAACCAGTTCCGGATTCAGTCCAAGTTTTCTGGCCATGCTCAAACCGGCTGAAAACCCAGGTGAACCATATCCCAATTTATAAATCGGCCGGCCGTCTGAATCGGTAAGGACCGAGGCGTTTATTACCCCTTCTGTTTGATGGGCATAGGCCTTAATCAAGTGGAAATGGGTAGCGGTTATGACCCAGCTGCCACGGTTCCTGAACTCGTCCAGGAAAGAAAGAGCCAAGGCCGCGCCTTCTCCGGGATCGGTGCCTGTGCCAAGTTCATCCAGAAGCACCAGAGATTGATCAGTGGCTTTATCAAGTATCCGGCTCAGCCGCCGGATGTGACCGGAAAATGTTGAAAGATCCGATTCCAGATCCTGTTCATCGCCAATATCAGCCAAAATATTATCAAAAAAAGGCAGGATGCTTCCCTCAGATACGGGTATGTGCTGGCCGGATTGAGCCATTAGCGATAGAAGGCCGGCCGTCTTAAGGGCCACGGTTTTACCGCCGGCGTTAATACCCGAAATGATAATAACCCTGCTTTCCGGTTCCATTCTCAAATCGATGGCTTGAATCTCCCGCACGTGGTCGTCCTGCCGCGCAAGCAGAAGCGGATGAAGAGCCCGCCTTAAATCAAGGCCGTGGCCGGAATCGATAATGGGCGCCCGGAAATCGTACCGGCGGCTAAGCCGGGCTCTGGCAAAAAAGGAATCTATCTCCGCTAGAATCCTTCCGGCTGACCTGATCAAATCCGACTCGGTGGCCACAAGCGTGCTCAAATCTAACAGAATCCGCCGGACTTCCCGCTTTTCCTCGTTTCTCATCAGATTAAAACGATTATTGTCTTCAACCACTTCCAGCGGTTCCAGGTAGGAGGTTGCCCCGCTGGAAGAAACATCGTGCACAACACCGGCGGAGCCGTGAACCGACGCTGACCGGACTGGAATAACGTAACGGCCCAAACGTTGGGTGATATATTCATCCTGTATGGTGCGTTCCATCTCCGGGGCACGCATCATCGCCGTTAACCGGGTTTGTATTGACCCGCGCAATCGGGATTTTTCTTGCCTGATACGGGCGAGTTTAGAGCTGGCTGTATCCAGAACCTCACCCGGGGGAGCTAGGGATCGCGTAAACTTGTTTTCCAGTTCCTTGAAAACAGGCAGTTGCCCGGTCCGCTCACAGAGGCTGGGGGCTCTTTCAGATCTCTCACCGATGAAGTTCTTTACTATTCGGCTGGTCCGGATAACCCGACCGATTAAAAGCAGCTCCGGAGGCGAGAGCAAGGCGCCTTCGACTTCCAGTTGGGCCAGTAAATCGCCTACTTCCACCAGATCACCCAAATCCGGTGTCCCGTCCGTATCTAATAACTCCTTGGCCTCATCTATTGTGCGCCAGGCCTTTTGGGCCTCATCTTCGGATAAATCTGGTTTAATTCCACGACAATATACCGCTCCGGGCTCGGACTGAGCCCGTCCGGCTACAAGTTCGAGCAATCGTTCGAATTCCAGTACGGTAAGAGTGTGTTTATCCATTGACCATAAAACGCCTATCCATCCCTGTTTCTACTCGAGATCAAGAGATGAAACTGGTTTGCCAGACATCTGAAAATAAACCGGTAGGATCATTTCAGAGGTGGAGTCCCTGAGGCAGCTAAATATTTTGTCTTTCGTTCCCAATCCCGCATTACCCTGTGGGGAAGATAGGGCAATTTAAAATAATTTATACTTACTTATATATAAAATAAATATAACTTCGTTACAATATCAACTAGTTAATTTACACCAATTCCCAGTTTTGTCAACGGTTTTGATAGAAAAATCACACGTTTTTAAGGCCGGTCTTTACTTGGGGAAATACTTCTTATTTTCACTACGGAACGACAAAAATCGGAAAAAAAGCTGAACAAGAACTAGATCGAAAAGAAAGCGGTGCTGGTTTCGGTAACTTAGCAGATGAGGGCCTGAAAGCGAATATCCCGAAAGTGAGGCCAAACTTTATCAGAGACCTCTGTATAACTTCGTCCTTTGGCCCAACTCTTTGTCGCGCTCGAATTTAAGTCCTCGAAAGACTACAAGTATTCCTGCGGCTTAAATTTTCGTGCTCCTCGATTTGACCTCAAAT
>JAZGHI010000600.1:0-3776 GCA_036480955.1 Candidatus Adiutricales bacterium | reverse complement strand
GGTCATCCGGCAGTATGATTCGACCGAAGCCGGCCGCCAGTTTCCCGAACAATGCCGCGAAGACCAGATTATGATACTTTTGGTCCACGAAGGGCCGGCCGAACGGGTCGAAGCCGAGGTTGGCGCCATTGCCAGACTGGCCGCTGAGGTTGGCTGCCTTCCGGCGCCGGTTGAGGCCGTGGAGCACTGGCTTAAGGAGCGTAATGAGGTTTCGGGCTTTGAGCCGCTGCTCAAGCGGGGGATTATTCTCGATACTATCGAGGTGGCCGCTACCTGGGACCGCATCGGTCCGATCTACCACGATGCCCTGAAATCCCTGAAACAGGTCCCGAATATTCTCACCGCGTCGGCCCACAGCTCGCACACGTACCGGTCCGGGCTCAACCTGTACTTCACCTTTGCCGCCAGGCCCGAGAACCGGGATGATATGCCGGATTTGTACTGGGAATGCTGGCGGCGGACGATGGAGGCTACCGTCTCTCACGGCGGAGGAATTTCCCATCATCACGGTGTCGGCCGGGTCCGCCGCGACTGGATGGAGCGGGAATCAGGACCGGCCGGGGTGGGCCTGCTGAAAGATATAAAGAAGGCTTTAGACCCGGCAAACTTTATGAATCCGGGAGTGCTTATTCCAGATGTCTGATAATGTGTTGGCTATTGACGCCGGTACGACCAACGTACTGGCCATGATCTTGGGCGCGGACGGCCGCGTGCTCGGCCGGGCCGTAACAAAGTACGAACTTCACTATCCGGCACCCGGTCTGGTGGAACAGGATCCCGAGGAACTCTGGTCCACCACGGCCGGAACCGTATCGGAGGCCTTGAAGAAGGCCGGGTTAGCCGCTTCGGACCTGGGAGCCGTAGGTATAACCGGCCAGCGGTCTACCATTATAATCTGGGAAAAGGGGAGCGGGAAGACCCTGGGACCGGCCATAAGCTGGCAGGACCAGCGGGGGACCCAGCGTGCTTCAGAGCTGGCCGCGCAAGGTTTCCCGGTCAACCAGACAACCGCGGCTTCCAAACTTGAATCGGCTATAGATAACATAGCCGACGGCCGGGAGCGCGTAGGTAAGGGCGAGTTGGCCTTCGGCAACGTAGACAGTTTCCTGGCCTGGCGCTTGAGCGGCGGCCGGGTGCACGCCACGGACTGCTCCCAGGCCTGCACTACCGGCTACTACGACTTTTTTGCCCAGACTAGAAACGATAAACTGATCGAACTCCAGGGCCTGGATCCTTCATTGTTTCCCGACATTGCGGATACTTCGAGTATAATAGGCGCTACTTCCGCTCGATCCTTTGGGGCGGAAGTGCCCATCGGGGCCATTGTCGGCGACCAGCAGAGCGCGGTGTACGGCCAGGGCTGTCTGAAACCGGGCGAAGGCAAGGTCACCTTCGGCACCTCCGGTACGGGAAACGTAAACACCGGTCCGGACCTCAAACTGGCCGCCGGGACGTATCCCCTGATACTCTGGCGCAGAGACGGAGAGTTGACCTGGTGCATAGAAGGAATGGTCATTACCGCCGGGGCCGTATTCGACTGGCTGGCAAATAGGTTAGGCATCATGGATGACGTAACCCAAGCCGCGGAGATGGCGGGCAGCGTTCAGGATTCTCACGGCGTATATTTCCTGCCGGCGCTTCAAGGCCTGGGCTCGCCTCACAATCAGCCGGAAAAACACGGCACGATCGCCGGTTTGACCCTGGGGGCCTCGGACGCCCATATTGTCCGGGCGGCCATGGAAGGAGTCGCCTTCCGCGTCCGTGAGATGCTGGACTCGGTATACACCGGCGCCGATCTGCCTGAGCCGGAGAGCCTGCGGGTTGACGGCGGAGCCTCGGCCAACGATGTTTTGATGCAGATATTGGCCAACGCGCTCGGAAGACCGGTGGAACGTATGAATCCCATCGAGGCTACCGCCTTTGGGGCGGCCTTGCTGGCCGGTGAAGCCTGTGGAGTGTGGGAACCCTGGTCCACTTCCGGGATGCACCTTATAGACCGGGTCTTTGAACCGGAGTGGAACGAGGAGGAACGGGAAGAGAAATTCGACGCGTGGCGTAAGGCTTTATACCCGGAATTGGATTAGAGCGTTTTCCTGAAGGAAAACGCAAAAACAGGAGATTGTTTACGAAGTAAACAATTACGTAAACAATTATGTAAACAATTAGAGTAGTAAGGCACAAAAAATATACAAGACAATTCACCCTGGGAGGGAGTATGAAGAATAGAATTCATCACGTTGGGTTGGCGGTAAAGAATATAGAGGAATCAGCCGGTTTTTTCGAGGAGGTTTTCGGCGCGGAACTGACTGAATATAAAATGGAGGCCCCGGAATTTTTCTCCCGTATGCTGAACATCGGCCAGGGGCTTTTCGAACTTCTGGAACCCAGGGGAGAGAACGGGCTTATCGAACGGTTCCTGGAGAGTAACGGCGAGGGCATTCACCATGTTTCCCTGCAGGTGGAAGATCTGGAAAAGGTGCTGGCTACTTGCAAGGAAAAAGGATTTCGCCTGCTGGGCAACCGGTTCATCCACCCCAAAAGCGCCCACGGTGTGTTAATAGAGTTGATCGGCCCGGACGGGCAGTAGCTCACACAGTAGCGCGCACCTATCTGTAATCAGCGCCGGCTGATATCTTCTTTGGCCAGGGTTTTTAGAAAATCATCGGCCTCTTCCGGGGTCATGGGATTGACCACGTACAATATAAATCCTTTACCGCCCAGTTTTTTTACAATGGTCCGGGCCCCTCCCGCTGATACGTAAACCTGGCAGAGCTTGCCGCCGTCGCGGATACGTTTGAGCAAATCCAGCCACGTTTCAGCAGGGGGCTGCCCGCCGCCGGGAATCCATTGAATACCGGCCAGGCTGTCCAGAGATAGAAGCCGGTCCACGTGCGGAATCTGACCGATGCCGTCGAGGTGATAGAAGGCGTGATCCATGGTCTTGAAAATGGCGTCCAGGTCCGGCAGAACGAACCGCTCGAACATCTCAGGCGAGATCATGTAACAGAAGTCGGACTGGTGCATGCAGGTCCGGCCCGGTGACCAGACGCAGGCCCAGTTCGATGTGCCTCGGCCGGCGGGCTTAATGATATCGTACAACCTGTCGTAAAAAATCAACCAGGCTCTGGTAATCTCGCCCACCAGCCGGTCCACTGCCTCGGGGGCGTCGACTAAATCGTAAAGCAGGTTTTGCGAGGTGCGGAAGGCGGCCAGGATGTCCAGATTTCCGCCTATATCAGTGTGGGCCATGGAGATCTTGTCTCCCCATCGTTCGACCGCCGCCCTGGTGATATCTTCCACCCGTTTCCACCAGATATTTGCCTGATCGAATTGGAGATGCAGGCTTTCCAGCGGAATCGGTTCATCGGTATCGAACCAGACGGTCCGCTGCCCGGGCATGCCGGTCACGTTCGCTCCCAGAAAACCGGAGGCTATGCCGGGCCCGTGGTTGACGAATACCTTGGGCCAGGCGTCTCCAAAGTAATGGATATTATCCAGATGTGACTGGTAGTAATCCAATAGCTCATCGATGGGCTTGTCCAGCATGAATTCGCGGGTAACGACCTCAGATCCCAGGCCTACCAGCATGTTCCTGCTCTCCATAACCACCATGGGCCGGTCCAATTCATTGGCCAGGAAAGCGGTCCAGTCCCGTTCCACTCTTTGCCAGTCTTCCTCTGTAAAATTCACTTTTGCGTCCATGGGAAATTCCCTTAAACTAGTTAGTGTCTGTCCAGAAATGATGATAATTTTTTTCCGAAGGAAAATAAATGTCC
>JAZGHI010000599.1:0-3897 GCA_036480955.1 Candidatus Adiutricales bacterium | reverse complement strand
GATAACCTCAGTGGAACAACCGGTGGCTAAAAACGATATCGATGGTCTGGCCAAAGTAAAGAGCATGGTGGGGCCGCTCGTTTTAGCCGATGAATCCGCCTGCACTCCCAAAGAAGTCAGCCATCTGATCGAGACCGGAGCTGTAGACGGATTCAATCTCCGGCTAAGTAAAAATGGAGGTCCGGCTAGGACTCTGGAAATGCTTAATATGGCCTCGAAGGCCGGGCTTGTATGCCAACTGGGTTGCCATGTCGGTGAACTAGGTATTTTAAGCGCGGCCGGCCGACACTTCGCGTCCACCCAACCCGAACTTATTCACCTGGAAGGTAGTCTGACCAGATTTTTCATCTCCCAGGATATCATCGATGAGGATCTGACTCCGGGTCCTTTTGGAAAAGCCTCTCCTTTAACCAAGCCTGGTTTGGGGATTACGGTCCGGGAATCCACTTTAGCCGATTACCATCTTTTTACTCTGCCCTGATTACTCCACATCGATTGCTTCGAAATTCAACAGATTAATACTATACACAGCGTCAGTGTAAAAATACCGATGTATACCTAATTGCTTGCGGAGCAAGCAATCACTCGTCCGGGCGTTTGTGAAAACAAACGCTCCAAATATCTTATGGATTATCAATAAGTTAAGAGAGTCGTATGCGCAAATACTCATGACGCTGAATATAACATAACCCAAGTTTTGGGATCGTTTCGTTCGGATCAAGCCATTAATCAAGCTGTTAATTTTTCTTGACTTAACTGTTTAATTAATTTAGCTTAAATTATCTATATTTTAATCATAAATTATTAATATTTATGATCAGGATAAAACTTAGCGATGCAGCCTCAAAACATGCCGCGCCACAATAGCTGTCTTAATACCTTAGCTATTATTGATTTTATTTCACGGCACTTTGGTAAACCTGAAGATTTACTGGAAGGGTTGGAGCGTGAGCTTCACGGCCTGCCAGACCCTCTGGGATTTCTCAAGGACCCGAACAACTGGGTATCGACAGACGTATGCCGAAAGATGTACGCCAACGCGCGGCGCATTACGGGTGATGAGCAGGTTGCCTTCCGGATTGGCTTTGAATCAGTTACGCATCAAAAATTTGGGTATATTACCGGAATTTTGCTCAAAGTTTGGGCGAATCCCGCCCAGGCCCTGCGTAGCGCCAAGAAGATTAACGATAAATTTAACCGGAACAAAGAAGTAGAAATGATCCGGCTTTCCGGAAACAGGGCCATCTTCAAACTGCACTGGTACAAAAATCTTGATCTCAATCAGGATTTTTGCCTGATGAATAAGGGTGTTTACTCAGCCGTCCCCACCATTTGGGGTTTGCCGGAAGGGCAGTTTATTGAAACGCAGTGCCAGTTCGATGGGGGTGAGTGCTGTGAGTTTCACGCCAGTTGGGAAGGATTGACGCTCTCTCAGCGTCTGAAAAACCTGTTCCCCGGCAAAGGGCGTATTGTCCGAGAAACCATTTCCGAGATGGAGCGGGATAAACGGCTCTTAGAAGAAAAATACCAGGAAGTTGAGTCTTTAAATAAGCGATTGCGGCAGAGGATCGACCAGCTCCTCAGCATTCAGCAGGCCAGCGGGACCATCCTGTCCGAGCTTGATTTCAGTACCATTTCGGGTACGATCCTTGATTTATTCATTCAGGAGATCGGTTACAGCAGAGGTATGCTAATGCTGATCGATCATGAAGCCCAGACATTAAAGCTGGTTGACTCGGTGGGAACGTCTGAAGAAGATAAACAAAAAGTAGGTGAATACACCGTACCACTTTCCCGCAGTGAGGAAAACATCCTGGCCGAGGTTGCTGTCACCGGCCAACCGGTTATAACCCAGGATACATCCACGGTGATCCGTAATCCGGACAATATCATCTTAAAACAGATCCAGCCGCAATCCATCATTCTTTTACCCTTGAAAGCGCAGGGCAAGGTTATTGGTGTACTGGCCGCGGAAAGAAGTTCAGAAGGGTCGACCTGGCTCAATCTGGACCAGGAATATCTCCAGGGATTTGCCAATCAAATGGCTCTGGCTATTGAAAACGCCCGGATGTACACGGAGCTTAGAGGGGCATTTTTAAGCACGATTCAGTCCTTGGCCACCGCCCTGGAAGCAAAGGATACATACACCCGAGGTCATTCCGAACGGGTCGCGCGTTATTCTGTCCGTCTGGCCGAGCGGCTTGGTTTGAACAAAGCCCAGGTAGAGCAGATTAGAAGCATGTGCCTGGTCCATGATATCGGCAAGATCGGTATTGGAGAAGATATTTTGAACAAGAAGGGGCGCCTCGAAGAAGAAGAGTTCAAGCATATTCGGGAGCACCCTTTTATAGGCCAGCGTATTATTAAACCGCTCAACCTGAGTCCCGAGGAAATGGCCATTATTGAACATCACCACGAGCGTTTTGACGGCGGAGGATATCCGGCGGGTTTAAAGGAGATGAATATACCCTTTCAGGTCCGTATCACTACCGTCTGTGACGCCTTTGACGCCATGACCAGCGATCGGCCCTACCGAAAAGGCCGGGACTTACCCAACGCTTTGGAAGAACTGGAGAAAGAAGCCGGGTCTCAATTTGATCCCGACCTGGTAAAAGTTTTTATAGATCTGGTAAACGAGGGCGGTGTTCAGGACATCATGGCCGACCGGGTGCCCTCTGATGAACCGCTGGAAGAAAGCGTTTCTTCTGGTGAACTGGAATCAGGAAAATCCCAACTTTATGAAGTTAAAAAAGAAGAAACACCAATGGAAAATCCTGCCGATAACCTGTCTTACCTTTCGTCGAAAGGCCCGAAGCTGGTCTCGTAGCGGGCCCAATACTCTTTAAGATCAAATGAATATTCCTGGGTGCCCACCTGTTCTACGGCATAGCTGGCTGCAACCGCGCCCATCCTGGCGGCCTCGACAAGACTCTTGTTCTTAATCAAACCCTGTATCAAACCGGCCCGATATGCGTCCCCGGCACCGGTCGGGTCTAAAACACGAGAGGCCTTGGCGGCCGGGATTTTTTTCTCTTCCTCTGAAGTGATTATTAATGAGCCCTCCTCACCCAGAGTCGTTATAAGATTCCCGGTCCGTTTAAGGAGTTCGTCCCTTGAAAGTCCGGTGGCCGACAGGATCATGCTCAATTCATAATCATTTGAAATGGTAACGTAAGAACCCGAGAGCATATCGAGTAATTGGTCGCCCGAGAACGAAGTAATGGATTGGCCCGGATCAAAAACATACTTTATGCCGAGTTCCCGGCACCTGCGGCAATAAACCTGCATATCCTCTAAATTGCCGGGCGCTACGATCATAAGCTTCCGGTGATTATCCTTTCCATCGAGTTCGTATAAGGAGGGATACTTCATGGCCCCTGGGTTAAAGGCGGTTATCTGATTATCGGCCTGGTCTGTCGTAATGTACGCACCCGCGGTCAGCTCGTTCGGAATCGCGCGGATACCAGTCAGGGAAAGGCCTTGATCGATCAGCCTGGCTTCATACCGGCCAAAATCAGTCCCGCTGGTGGCTAGAATCAGAGGCTCCGCCTTAAACTGTGTTAAACCGTAGGCAATATTTCCAGCCGTGCCGCCGAATCTTTCCTCGAGATCGGTGACCGTGAAAACAACGTTAAGTATATGTATTTTTTCGGGAAGAATGTGATTTGAAAATCGATCCGGAAAATCCATGATCCGGTCATAGGCCAGGGAGCCGGAAATCAGAATTTGCACTTGAGTCCTCCTGGTGCTTGGATGATAATTACCGATTAGAGCGTTTGTCAATAAATGTTCCGTTTTTGGCCATTGATAACATGAAAACTATATAGGTCAATCGTCCCTCATACATCTGGACAAACGCCAAAACATCATGTAATTGCCAAATTGTTTACTGAGCGT
>JAZGHI010000598.1:0-3487 GCA_036480955.1 Candidatus Adiutricales bacterium | reverse complement strand
GGATGATTACAGCCGTTAGAATGGAGAGTGTGATTCTGGATTGAGTGCCGGTATTTCCCATATGCGCCTTTATTATTTTCCTCTATATTAAGTCCTAAGTGGCATATTTGGCAAGGATTTTCTATTTTTTCGGGCATGGAAGTCATTTGAAAAAGTTGACCCTTATACCCGGACGTATTATAGTAAATTGCATTAACTTAATCCGATTAATCAGGAGCGGGTTTATTACTTACCCTATACGTTTCGGACATGTCAGACCTTTTTTCCCAATCAGAAACCGTAAACCGGGCCGCGCCTTTGGCCGAAAGGATGAGGCCGGAAAGCCTGGATGATTTCGTAGGTCAGCAACACCTTGTTGGCAAAGGGCGTATACTTCGCCGGCTGGTCGAGGCCGAGGAAATGACCTCCATGATCCTGTGGGGTCCTCCGGGAACGGGCAAGACCACCTTGGCCAGGCTAGTGGCCAAATCGGCCGAGGCCGAATTCGTTTCGTTCTCAGCCGTTCTTTCCGGTGTCAAGGAGGTCCGGGCGGTTATCGACCGGGCCCGTGAGAACGCGAAGTACGCTCGTCTCAGAACCGTACTTTTTGTGGATGAGATTCATCGGTTTAATAAAGCTCAGCAGGACGCCTTTCTACCGCACGTTGAAAGAGGGTTGTTTTTCCTGATCGGAGCCACAACGGAAAATCCTTCTTTTGAGATCATTTCACCCCTGCTTTCGCGTACAAGGGTGCTGGTATTAAAACCGCTTGAAACAGAGGATTTAAACATGATCCTCACCAGAGCACTGACTGATACTGAGCAGGGTTTGGGGCAAAAAAAGATCGATCTTGCTCCCGAGGCCAGGAAATTCTTATTGGAAACGGCTGACGGTGACGCCCGAGTGCTCCTAAACGCGCTTGAATTGGCCGCGGCCGCGGCCAGGTTCGATACGGAAACTTACCGGGTAGGGTTGGAGGAAGCCGAGGAGGCGGTTCAAAAAAAGAGCCTCCGATATGACAAGACAGGCGAGGAGCACTATAATCTCATCTCCGCTCTTCATAAAAGCCTCAGGGATTCGGACCCCGATGGGGCCCTTTATTGGCTGGCCAGGATGATCGAAGCGGGAGAAGATCCGCTTTACTTGCTGCGGCGGATGATTCGATTCGCTACGGAAGACGTCGGGAACGCCGATCCCACGGCCCTGATTCTGGGAATAAGCGCGCTGGAATCTTACCGCCTATTGGGTTCACCCGAGGGTGACTTGGTTCTGGCGCAACTGGCTATCTACCTGGCCACGGCTGAGAAATCAAACGCCGTGTATATGGCTTATAAGGCTTCCTTGGCCGATGCCCGTGAAAAAGGCTCATTACCCGTCCCTTTACACATCCGGAACGCGCCCACCGGGTTGATGAAGGATTTAGACTACGGAAAGGGGTACCAATACGCCCACGACCACGAAGGGGCCGTTGTGGCCCAGGACCACCTTCCCGAGCAGCTCAAGGGGGTTCGGTATTACTTGCCTACAGACCGTGGGCGGGAGAAAGCAATTGCTGAAAGGATGGCTCATTTACGTGAACGTATAAAGGAACTTGACAAGAAAAAATAAATAGGAATTGTGTAGCTTGAAAAAGAGATCCAGCCTCTTCTTTTGACCATCTTCCACCGTTAATTAAAGCGGAATCCGGTTATGAAGAGTTTTTATCAAGATTTAATTAGTTTCAGAGGATTCTGCTTCTTTTTTGGGGACTTTTTCTTTTCTCCTTTCATAACATTTTCATTAAAAAGCGTGTTTTTAACCCGAACTGAATTTATCAGAAAAAATATAATAACCGCCTTTTCCCATTCCTTGGTGGGTTCAAATTCTTCCATTATTTTACGATAACGCGGCAGAAGATTCGTAAGTGACGCCTCATCTAGACTCACGATTCTTTCAGCTATCTGGCTAAGGGTTTTTTCGATCATATTAACAATCCGTGACAAATCTTGAAAAAAAGATTATAATCATATCCCGGTAATGTCAAGAGCGGTTTTCATATTATAATGCGCCTTTTCAAAATTAAACCGGGTATTGGAAATTTCTCGTGAAAAGGCAGGTTGACTTTTTTCAAAATCCGGGCCGTGAAAACACGGCGCGATGTATTGAAATTATCACAGAGTTGGTGAAGGAAGGAATAAAGGACTTTGTGGTGGCCTCCACCGGCGGGGAGACTGGAGTACTAGCCGCGGAGGCCCTGGAGGGGACCGGCGGCAATCTGGTTGTTGTGGGCCATTCAGTGGGACTCAGGAGCCCTAGTCAGGATGAGTTTCAACCCGCGAATGAGAAGCGAATCATAGAATTAAACGGCCGAGTGTTCAAGGGAACGATCCTCACCTCCGGCCTGGCAGCGGTATTCAGCAATGATCATCCTTCCCGCATAGTCGCCAACACTCTCCGCCGCCTCGGACAAGGCATGAAAGTCTGTGTGGAAATTGTCATGGAGGCCTGTGACGCGGGGCTGATAGAAGAGGACCGGGAGGTGGCCGCTGTAGCCGGGACGGGCCGTGGGGCCGATACAGTCACCTTAATTCGCTCCAAGGCCTCAAAAAGATTCCTGGAACTAGTCGTCCTGGAAATTTTGGCCAAACCCAGGGGATAATCTTCGGTCCTGAATTTAATGAATACCGTGGAAATAGAAATTTGTAGAGTTGAGGAATAAAAGATGCCTGAGAAAAAACCAACGACCAAAGAACCTCTTGTCGAGCTGGATTACAACAATGTCATGGCTGATGTGCTGGAATCTAACAAGGGTATTACGGCTAAGCAATTCAATGACACCAAACCGAAAATGAACGAAATACATAAAGAGCTGATGCGGAGGCGAAAAGAAGGGGAATTGCCCTTTTACGATCTGCCCTTCCAGACGCAGACCCTGAAATCAATCAGAAGAATGGCCGAAGGTATTAGAAAACGGGCCGAAAATTTCGTGGTCTTTGGAATAGGCGGTTCTGCACTGGGTGCTCTGGCCCTGTTTACGGCTCTCAGCCCACAGAACCATAACCTGCTCGAATCTTCTAGAAGGCGCTTCCCCAGGCTTTTCGTAGCCGACAATGCCGACCCGGAAACAATCGCCACCCTGCTGAATTATGTCGATCCCCGTCAAACGGTTTTTAACGTAATCAGCAAATCCGGGACCACTACCGAAACCATGAGTCAATTCATGATCGTACATGACCGGCTCCGGCGCAGTCTGGGAAAATCGAGCGTCAAGGACCATATTGTTATTACCACTGACCCGAAAGAAGGTTTCCTCAGGGAGTTTGCCAACCAGGAAGGATACCAGACTCTGGACATTCCACCCGGTGTTGGTGGACGTTTTTCGGTTTTAAGCGCGGTTGGCCTTCTGCCACTAGCCGTGACAGGGGTCAATGTGGTCGAGCTGCTGAAAGGCGCCGCCGCGGCCAGTGACGTTTCAACTTTGCCGACACTCGCCCGAAATCCGGCCTACTTATTTGCCGTCTTGACCTAT
>JAZGHI010000597.1:0-2475 GCA_036480955.1 Candidatus Adiutricales bacterium | reverse complement strand
GCAGGACGCGACTCTAGCCGGCATGATTGTTAAGCTTCAGGGAACCGAGATGCGTCACGACCTGGAAGGCCTGGCCATAGATGCCCTGGGTGAACTCGGCATCCTTTACGAAAACAGCCCCTATCTGCGCGCGGGCGGTTCCTGGCAGGCCGCGTATATGATGTACCTGGGGCTCATAATCGGCGGCGGCACGTCGCAGATACAGAAAAATATCATCAGCGAACGCGGATTGGGCATGCCCCGCAAGGCCTAGCCGCGAATCAAGAGGAGAAGGATTATGGAATTTGGACTCTCAGAAGAGCAAACGCTTCTTCAGGACAGCCTCGGCCGCTTTCTGGCCGATAACAGCGCCATAGAACGCATACACCGCTTTGCAGATAACAATGAAACCCGGGCCGAAGACGTTTGGGCCGGATTATGCGACCTTGGTCTGCCCGGTCTGCTCATAGACGCGGAACACGGCGGCGTCGGTCTTGGTCTGCTTGACGCCGCCCTGGCAGCGGAGATCCTGGGCCGCCATGTCGCGCCGGTTCCATTCGTGGCCTCCATGGTCATGGCGCCGCTAGCCATTGCGTCGGCCGGTTCGGAAGCCCAGCAGTCAAAATGGCTGCCCGCGCTGGCCGACGGCGGTGTGATCGCCGGGGCCGCCGTAACCGAAGCGGTAAACTCCAGGCTCGAAGCAAAAGTCACACACGATGGAACCGGGCTCAACGGCCGATCGTTGTTCGTGCTGGACTTCGAGGCCGATCTTTACCTGGTGGCGGATTCGAACCGCGCCCTGTATCTGGTTGAGGCGGACGCGCCGGGACTTAAACGCCAGGCGCTGACTACCATCGACAAAACCCGTAAAGTTGGTGAGTTGGTTTTTGATAATGTCGACGCGGATTATCTCCCCGGCAGCGGCGATCCCGAGGTCTGTGCCCGTGTTATAGACGCGGCGCGAGTTATACTCGCGGCCGACACTTTGGGCGCGGCGCGGAATATGCTGAATCAGGCTGTGGCCTACTCGCTGCAGCGCGAACAGTTCGGCCGTGTGATCGGCTCTTTTCAAGCGGTGAAACATATGTGCGCGGAGATGGCGGCGGATTTGGAACCCTGCCGGGCCATGATGTGGTACGCCGCCCATGCCCTGGACGCCATTCCGGATGAAGCGCGGCTGACCGCGTGTCACACCAAAGCCCATATTTCAGAGGTGGGTAAATTCGTGGCCAAGACGTCCACCGAGGTTCACGGCGGCATAGGATTTACCCATGAGCTGGGATTGCATTACTGGTTCAAGCGTATCGGCGCCAACCGCCAACTGCTTGGCGGACCCGAACAATTGAGGGAGGAGGCCGCCAGGCTGCAGGATCTGATATGAGACCTCTGTAAAACTTCGTCCTTTGGCTCAACTCTTTGTCGTGCTCGAATTTAAGTCCTCGAAATACTACAAGTATTCCTGCGGCTTAAATTTTCGCGCTCCTCGATTTGACTTCAAATTACTCGTTTTGCAGAGGTCTCAATATAAGAAGTTTTCTAATGGATAAGCTGACGAGAAACACCGTCTACGGAATGGTCAGAGGGGCGGAAGACGAATTCGGCACACTCTCATGGAAGGGACTGCCCTATGCCCGTCCGCCGGTGGGGAGCTTACGCTGGAAAACTCCGCAGGAGCCCGAGCCCTGGGAGAGCGTACGGGAGGCTGCTGAATTCGGCCCTTTTGCCGCGCAGTTTTTCGCTCTCCCGGACCTGACCAGGATCGACCATATATACGGCCGGGAGGACTGCCTTTACCTGAATATATGGCGGCCGGACTCAGGGGCGGAGGGGCTGCCGGTTTATCTCTGGATCCATGGAGGTTCCAACAATACCGGACGGTCTAATGATTACAGCGGCGCCAACCTGGCCGGGAAAAAGAACATGATCGTGGTCACCAACAACTACCGTCTAGGGCCTTTCGGCTGGTTCAGCCACCCGGCCCTGAAAACAGGTGGCCCGTTGGATGATTCAGGCAATTTCGGCCTGCTGGACTCAATCCAGGCCTTAAAATGGATAAAAAGGAACATCGAGGTGTTTGGTGGGGACCCGGAAAGGATAACCGTTGGCGGGGAATCAGCCGGGGCGGATAACACCTTCAGCCTCCTGACCTCGCCATTGGCCAAAGGCCTCTTTCATCGGGCCGTGGCCCAGAGTGGCAGCCATACCGGCGAGAGCAGACCTGAAGAGGGGGCCGAACGGGTTGAACAGAATATCGCCCGGCTTCTGATCAGAGACGGCATTCCGGCCGGGGATACGGCAAAATTCCGGGAGCGCATGAACGATCAGGTCGTAAGTGATTATTTGAGGTCCAAAAGCGCTGAGGAAATCATGATTTCCCAGCTGGAAGAGGGCGGCATTATCAACGGCTACAACAGCTTTATAGATGGGGCGGTTATTCCGGGCAGCAAGATCGAGCTGTTCGGCTCGGGGAATTACAACCGGGTTCCGGTGATGCTG
>JAZGHI010000596.1:0-2574 GCA_036480955.1 Candidatus Adiutricales bacterium | reverse complement strand
TAACCTTATCATTGACCATGTCAGTCCCTTAAAGCGTGAATTGTACCGGCGGAAGCTTAAAAAGGCGCAGAAGGAAAACGGTTAAGAACGCCTCGAAACGGTTACTATTTAAGAATAATCTTCATTCTTTAAACCTCTAGATTTTTTCAATTATGGCTGACAGATCGTCTGACAAATGGCGTATAGTATTCATGGGCACCCCCGATTTTGCCTGCCCGGCCCTCACTGCCCTTATAGATTCGGGAGAAGAGGTACTCGTAGCCGTCACTCAGCCTGATCGCCGCCGGGGACGGGGACGGAAGCCGGCCTCCCCGCCGGTCAAGGTCCTGGCTGAGACACTGGGAATTCCGGTATGGCAGCCGGAAAAAATCCGAACCCGTGAGTTTACGGCACAATTAAGAGAGTTGAAACCTCAACTATTCGTGGTGGTCGCCTACGGAAAAATTTTATCACCTGCCCTGCTTGACATCCCGATGGTCGGCAGTCTTAATATTCACGCCTCTCTTTTGCCGGCCTATCGCGGCCCTGCCCCGATAAACTGGGCCATTTTAAACGGTGAAACCCGAACCGGCTTGACCACCATGTTTCAGGACCAAGATGTTGATACCGGACCTATCCTTCTTTCAAAATCCATCCCAATTGATAGATCTGACACCTTCGGCACTCTGCACGACCGGCTGGTGGATTTGGAGGGTGAACTCTTGAAAGAGACAATCGCAGGCCTGAAGGATGGAACGGTCTCGCCCAAACCACAGCCCGAGAAAGGAATCAGCCACGCCCCTCTCCTGAAGAAATCTGACGGACTCGTTGATTGGACCCGGCCGGCTAAAGAACTGGACCGCTTAGTCCGGGGAGTTGATCCCTGGCCCGGTGCCCACACCATGTTCCGCGGTAAGATTTTAAAGCTCTTCGACAGCCGAACCGGAGATGTCCGAGGGAGGCCGGGCCAGGTGATGGGATTGGAAAACGGTCTCCTGCATGTGGCTACGGGGGAGGGCAGCCTGGTTCTGGCGGAACTTCAGTTAGCCGGGCAAAGACGTTTACCCGCGGCTAGTTTCTGGCACGGGCAGCGGTTACAATCCAATGATTTTTTTGGTACCTGAGTTTGACCAAGGTCCGGCGAAAATCGACTCAAACTAAACCAAAAAATGCCCGTGCGGCGGCTCTACTGGCCCTTCTGGACACGGATAAGGGACGATTTCCGGAAGAATCCCTGGAAGAATACAATATCGGCCTTCACCGGCGCGACCGAGCCTTGGCCGCGGCCCTGGTTTACGGAATCTTGAGACACCGCACCAGGCTTGAATGGACCCTGAAACAATTTTTAAGCAGTCCCGCTAAATCCCTCGATCCGGTGGTGCTCGGGTCACTCCTTATCGGCTTATTTCAAATAATTTTCCTGGATCGCGTTCCCAATTCAGCCGCAGTCAACGAATCAGTAAATCTATCCAAAACCTTCGGGCCCCCGAATTCATCGAAACTGGTTAACGGTGTTCTCAGGGCTATTACCAGAGCCGAGAAGCTGCCTGACATCAAGGAAGCTGGATTTTCACCGATAAAAGAATTATCCGTGGCAACTTCCCACCCCGAGTGGATGGTCAGACGATGGGTAGACCAGCTTGGAATAGATGAGGCGGCTAGAGTTCTCGAAGCTAATAATCAGGTTCCGCCCCTGACTTTGCGCGTTAACACAACCCGCATATCCAGGGATGATTTGGCTGCCCGGCTTAAAGAGCGTTTTGAAAAGGTGGAACCCACCCCGTTCTCGCCCCACGGCCTCCGGATTTACGGTGCCACCGGAATAATTTCGGAACTGCCTGGTTTTTCTCAAGGTTTTTTCACCGTTCAGGACGAAGCCAGCCAGATCGCGGCCTTGTTGGCCCGCCCCGGAGAAGGTGAAAAAACTCTGGACGCCTGCGCCGGACGCGGCGGTAAATCCATAGCCCTGTCCTCAATGGCCCCTAAAAATTCATCGATCTGGGCACTAGATCCCAGCCGGGATCAACTAAAAATGATATCACCTGAAGCTATAAGGCTGAGACTTGATCCTCCCAGGATAATCCAAGGCTCGCTTCTGGAAAATCCCTTCAAATCAGAATCATTTGAGTTGGTTCTGGTGGACGCTCCCTGTTCCAACCTGGGGGCCATTCACCGCCGGCCCGACGTTAAGTGGCTGAAATCAGAATCGGATATAAAGCCGTTGTCCGAATTTCAGCTGGCACTTCTCCAAGCCGCGGCTCGATTGGTCCTTCCCCGGGGCCGGTTAGTCTACTCAGTCTGTACCTCTACCGAAGAGGAAACCCTGGGTGTGGTTAAAGCGTTTACGGCCAAAAATCCGGGCTTCAGAGTGGCCTCGGTCATAGATTTCCTGCCGATTTCCACTCATCCGCTGGTGGGAGACCGGGAAACCCTTCAAACCTGGCCTCACAAACATCAAATGGATGGCTTTTTTGTGGCGGTTTTTTCAAGAGATTGATTAGGTCGAGGGCTTGATGGTTCTAATTAAACCATATAAATTAAATAATGAAGAAGTAAGGGGTCTCACTCTTTAACTCCTTTCCAGGCCATTTATCA
>JAZGHI010000595.1:0-3132 GCA_036480955.1 Candidatus Adiutricales bacterium | reverse complement strand
GTGTTGAAAACATAATGAAGGGCTATGGTTAACTCCACCACACCCAGGGAAGGCGCCAGATGGCCGCCGGTTTTGGAGACGGTAGCGACAATCTGGTCTCGAATTTCCTGGGCCAGAACGGGCAGTTCGCCTACCGAGAGTTTTCTCAAATCCGCTGGAGTTTCAATCTTATCTAATAGTCGTGTCACTTCTTTCACTTTCTTGTGTCTTTCCTTAATTTGTATCCGCTGGTAAATTCATCGTTTTAATTTAATTCATTTCTGTCGAGTCAAAAAATAGCCCGCTATCTCGTGTAGAGGTTCGGCGCTGGATCCGAATTCTACAAGAGAGGCCGTAGCATTATTGACCAAATCTTTTGCTATTGTCCAAGACTTCTCAAGACCGATAATCCCGGGAAACGTGGCCTTGCCATGAGCCTGATCCATTCCGCCCCTCTTTCCTGTCACCTCCGGGTCTCCTTCGATGTCCAGTATATCGTCGATGATCTGAAAAGCCAGGCCAGCGCATTGCCCGTAATGATTCAGCGATGTGATTTGTTCTTTATCGGCCCCTCCCAAAATCCCTCCCGAAGTAACGGAAGCCGCGATTAGTTTTCCGGATTTGTGACCGTGAATGAACTTCACCCGCTCCAGGTCCGCCTCCTGTCCTTCCGCCTCGAGATCCAGTACCTGGCCTGAAATCATCCCTTGCGAACCCGCGGCTCGAGCGATTACGTCCATGGCGGCCAGAGCGCGGCCGGGATCAATCCGGCCTTCAAGCCCCGCCCGTATCAGGAGACCGAAACCTTCGGTCAGCAGCCCATCCCCGGCCAGGATGGCCGTAGCCTCACCAAAGACCATGTGGTTAGTCGGTTTTCCGCGGCGTAAATCATCGTCATCCATGACCGGCAGGTCGTCGTGAATCAATGAGTAGGTATGTATCATTTCCAGGGTTAAGGCCGCCGGCAGAGCAGATTCAAGAGACCCGCCTACTGCTTCAGCGCCCGCCAGGCAAAGAATGGGTCTCAACCGTTTTCCACCTGACAAAAGGCTATAAGACATGGCCCGGTTTAACTCTTCAGACGGTCCTGCGTGTCTGGACAAAGCCTCTTTGAGCGCCCGGTCCACTAACGATCTTTTTTCCTCCAGATAAGCCTTTAAATCCAAATCAGTCTTCCTCGGTCTGATCCTGATTGATATCAAAATCCTCGGTCACGGGCTCACCTTCCGGGTCTTTGGATAGAACTTCCAGCCTTTTCTCGGCTTCATCCAGCTTCTTATTCAGCATTCGAGTCAGCTTAATCCCTTCCTCAAACAACTCAAGAGATTTGTCGAGGTTCAGATCATCCGATTCCAACTCATGGACCAACTCCTCCAGCCTACCCAGTCCTTTCTCAAAGGTCAATTTTTCTAAATTCTCGTCAGTCATACACTTACCTCATTAACAGTTACATTCAACTCGCCTTCAGCCAGACCGACATTTAACCTGTCACCGACGGCTGTTTGATTAGCCGATTTCAGCACTGACATATCCGGCGGTTTCCGCACGACAGCATAACCCCTTTTCAGCACCGCCAGAGGATTCAGATCTCCGAGCCTCGATAACAGCAGGTAAAGACGATCCCGGGATCTGGTCAACCTGAGCGGACCGGCCTGGCCTAATCGCTGTTTCAGCCCGGCCAGTCTGGTACT
This sequence comes from Candidatus Adiutricales bacterium, assembly GCA_036480955.1. GTDB lineage: Bacteria > Desulfobacterota > Desulfarculia > Adiutricales > JAFDHD01 > JAZGHI01. Next base: position 1,462 of record JAZGHI010000595.1, on the reverse strand, counting down.
GAAAATACCGATTTGAGCTCCGGGATGAGCAAGCATCAGGCGATGATTTACAGCTACCAGGAGATCTTCATTATTACTTACGAAAAGGTCCATCGTTTCTGTAAGCGAATCGGACAAATCTTCCAGCTTTAACCGCCTGTCCGTGAGAAGGTGCCTGGGGTCGCCAAGGCGGGTAAGATTGTGGCCGATCATTTCCTTGACCAGATTAATCCTTCCCCTGGCTGCGGAGGTTATCCGCTGGGCCAGATTATTCAGGTAGGACTTAAGCTCCTTTTTTTCCCGAAAGATCAATCCGGCCGCGGATGACGGCGTTGGAGCCCTCAAGTCGGCCACAAAATCGGATATGGAAAAATCAATCTCATGCCCCACGGCTGAAACTACTGGTATGAATGAGGCGTCTACGGCCCGGGCCACACTTTCTTCATTAAAGGGCCGCAAATCCTCAAAAGACCCGCCCCCACGCGTGAGTACAATCAGGTCAAAACCACCCCAACGGTTAAGGTCCTCCACGGCTTGAGCAATTTCGCCAGCCGCGTTTTCGCCCTGGACGCGAACAGGATAAATAGACAAGGTCACATTCTCAAAACGATCTTGAGCCGCCCGGATAAAATCCTTGACCGCCGCTCCGGTCGGGGAGGTCACTAAAGCCACCCGCTTCGGCAAGAATGGGAGAGGTTTCTTTCGCTCCTCATCGAAAAGGCCTTCTTCCGCCAACTTAGCTTTCAATTTTTCAAAGGCGATCCTGAGGGCGCCCTCGCCGCGAGGTTCCATATAATCAAGTATTATCTGATATTCACCGCGGGGCTCATAAACAGAAACCTGGCCCCGAACCATAACCTCCTGCCCGTCTTCCGGCACGAAATCGAGGTAGCGCTGTTGAGTGCGGAACATTACCGCCCGAATTTGGGCGGTTTGGTCCTTTAATGTCAGGTAAAAATGACCCGAACCCGGAACCCGCATATTGGAGATCTCGCCGGCGAGCCAGACCTGACCGAATTCAGCCTCGATCAGGTTTTTAAGCCTGAAAGTCAGCTCGGTCACTGACAAAACTTCCCGTCCAAACAGGTCCCCAGTCAAAAAACACTCCTCTCGGGCAAAAATCCAGTCAATTTCGCTAAGAAATATCACGATTGTCTTATTTTAGCAAATCGAAAAAACTCTCCCTGGGCAGACCGCGTTCAAGGCCTGAAATCTCTTGAATACAACGCTCTAAAAAAGTAAAATGGCTCATGCATGTACCCCAGATTTTTCGCTTTTCACTCTATGGATTTCTAAAAAACCAGCAATATTACGACCCGTTCATTGTATTGGTATTCCTGGAAAAGGGGCTTTCCTTCTTCATGATCGGTCTGTTGATTGGATTTCGCGAAATATGCATCAATATCATGGAAATCCCGAGCGGGGCCATGGCCGATATGTTCGGCCGCAGACGGTCCATGATACTAGCCTTTAGCGCTTATAT
>JAZGHI010000594.1:0-5231 GCA_036480955.1 Candidatus Adiutricales bacterium | reverse complement strand
ATATTTCTTATAATTATGTTTTTTTTATATAAAGGTGACTCACTGTCTAGATTCTGGCAATAGTATCGGCAGGCCATGAGAATTACAACCCCCCGAAAGTCAAGTACGATTTGACCTTCGAGGGCTTATAAAATGTTTTTCTGCGGATGAGAGCCGCGGCCTTTTAACTGTACTCTAAAGAAGGAACTATCTTATTAATGATCCAGAATATGGCGAAAGGCAGACTGAACACCAGCAGGGCGCCCAGGACGCCTTCCTTGAAAGTCTCCAGGTCATGAGGAACGATGGGCAGAGTGTAGTGCATATATCCGGAAAAAGAGAGTGAGAAGGCCTGCCCACCGATAACCACGTTCCACCTCATCATGAACACACCGAACAGAATCAAGGCCAATGCTATGACGGTTCTTCTTATGGTAAGGCGCGGCAGAAGAATCAGGGCCAGAGGAATCAGGTTACCAAAAGCGTACTGGAGAACGAAAATGTTAAAAAAGTCCTTTCCGTACATGACCTCACGCAAAATGTCCCAGGACTTCATGGCCGTGTAACCCCTGAACACGAGGTCCAGAACCTCCAGGGAGATGGCCGCTATCAAAAAGCCTATGAGATATCTGGCAGCCTTGGTGACCACGTCCATTTCCACTCCCCTGATTACCTGTACGCTTTGGTCTCCCCTGCCCCTGGCCAGAACGGCCTGGAATTTCTTCCATTCCATGATTACGATGTAGGTGATCATGGACAGGGCGATGCCGGAGACAACGGCCGACATGATAAAGATAACCGGCATGAGAGGCGACATCCAAAGGGCGTTGGCCTTGACCGAGCCGAATATGAATCCGGCGTATCCATGCAGAAAACAGGCTACCGGGATACCAATCGCGGCCAGGATGGTAACCGCTTTTTTATCCGTTTTAAGGGCCTTCTCGCTGATATCTGTTGTTCCCAAGGCCAGGAGATAGTAGGAAACCCTTTTCAGCCGGTCCACGCTTCCTTCACTGCCTTTAAAAGCCTGGACCTGTTCAACGAAAAATTTCCGATATACAAACCATATTTCGACCACCACCAGTAGTGTATAAGCGAAAAACACCATTCCGAAGGCGGCGATGGCCGAGGTAAAATGAGGTGTGATCAGAGGATTTAAGGCCCGAAACGGTTGCTGTAAGTGAAACAGCAGAGTCACCGGAGCCACTAAAAGCAGCGCCAGGGAAAATACAAGCGAGAACCGGGCCATGCCTTCCAGATCTTTCTGACCAAAGACATGGTAAAGTGATGACAGGACAAAAGCCCCGGCTACCAGTCCGGTCATGTAAGGATACATGACAATCTGAATACTCCAGTATATGAATTCATTGGGATAGACGAAGAGTTCCTTGGTTGTCCATTCCAGTCCGTGTACTATCCATTCTTCCACCATTTCTTTACCTCACACTTTCATCCAGACCTAGATAGAAGGCCTGCGGCTTGGTACCGTATTCATCTTTCAAGACCGCAACCCTCTCGGTCATTATGATTCTGGTTACCGGGTCCTCCGGATTTTTGAGGTTGCAGATCTTTCTGGCGCTAAAGGGACAGGCCTGGACGCAAGCGGGTTCCAGGCCTTTATGTATGCGGTGATAACAAAATGTGCATTTATCAGCCACCTTGAGGACCGGATGAAAAAACCTGGCGCCGTAAGGACAGGCCATGATGCAATAACCGCAGCCGATACACCAGGTCCGATCCACCAGCGCAACACCGTCATCGGTCTGGTAAGTGGCTCCCACGGGGCAGACCTGCACACAGGGTGGATTATCACACTGATTGCAGAGTTTCGGCACGAAAAAAGCCTTAGCTATCTCTTCCGGCTTTATCTCTTCATCTCTAATTTTCTGGCTGGTAAAACCATCCAGGGCTCCCATGGGAGAATCAATATGAGTCTCACGATCCTTGGTAATAACATACCGCTCAACCCAGGTGCGGGTAACCGGCGCTTCATAAGGAATTTCATTCTCAATCTTACAGGCCTTGACGCACAAACCACAGCCCACACATTTTAGTGTGTCCACTAAAAAACCCCAGCGTAAATTTGTATCATTTACGATCGACTTAGCTTCAGCCGGAGTCAGGAATTTAAAGGCGCTCAGCGGTATAGAGAGGGCGATGCCTCCCCCAAACATGGTTTTTAAAAAATCTCTTCGAGAACTGCTCATTACGAATCCTCCAAGCTGGGATAGTGAGGACTGTGACAATCGGTGCATTGATCAGCGGGATTGTGCTCCTTGGGATCTACGGCCTTCATGGTCGCCCGTATGTTGCGTGGATAAGGCAGATAGGCGTGGCATCTCAAACAGAGGGACCGATTGTTGTCAATAGCCAACTTTTCAGGTTCTTCCGGATGATTCAGAGCTGCCCCGTGGCAGTTTTCACACTCGATGTTTTTGTGCTTGGAGGACATGTTCTCCTCGTAGTTTTCTTCATGGCAATCCTGGCAGATTTTTTTACCTTTGTATTTTACGGTGAAGTCTTTCGATTCCTGGACGTTGCCTAACCGGTAATAACCGAATGTAAAACTTTTTCCATGTATACCGAAATCGTCCGGCACCAGGAATGACCTGCCGATAGCCACAATAATTATAAGGCCGATAACCAGAAGCAGCGGCCTTAAAACGTGACTTTTCATTAACGTCTCCTATTCGTTAGATTTACATTTTCCACAATTTGGATTAAAGCATTTGAGAGAATTGAAGCGGGCATTGTAGTAATAGACCGTGCCAGCCATGCCGGCTTATAGGACTGATTTCTATCTATATTTTCAAACCACAGGTTCCGTCTCAATCCGTTTGCCATCACCGTTTAAAGGTTCCCTAAGGTACTACAACGTGGTACCACTATACCCCGATCAGAATCTGAACACAACCACCTTAATTTAATTATGTATCTTAACACGTTATCTTGAAGTTTCAAACCGATTCTTGGAGCTTGCACACACAAACACCGGCCCGGATGCAAAGGCAGTCGCATTGATGTCCTGAAACGGCCTTTGCATCTGGTTCATGGCCCAGCCGACACCGAAATTGGCTTCGGGATCGGCAAAACCTATCGAGCCTCCGGCTCCGCCATGTCCAAACGCGCAATCGTTTGGGCCGTAACCACGCTAGTTATTCAGAATAAAACCTCTGGCGTTCGCCTGTCCGTTCGCAGCGGCGATCTCAGCTTTACGACAGGCATGGGAATTCGCGTTCTTGAAGGGGCGGATACTTGGGGTCAGTAGACAAAAGTTCCCGGACAATAGGGGCTGGTAATATATTCCATATTGTCCGGGATTACACTAGCTCACTTTTTCAAGGATGTGAATGGCGCAGGCGCTTCCCAGGCCGATGACATGGGTAAGCCCCATCCTGGCGTTTTCCACTTGCCTTTTACCGGCCTCGCCTCTAAGGTGTGTGCTGACCTCGTAAATATTGGCGATTCCCGTAGCGCCAAGCGGGTGGCCTTTGGATAACAGACCGCCCGAGGCGTTGACCGGTATGCGGCCGCCTAGCGCGGTCTCGCCCTCATCTATCAAACGGCCGGCTTCCCCATCCGCGCACAGACCCAGATTTTCATAGTGCAGTATTTCGGCGGTAGCGAAGCAATCATGCAGCTCGATCAAATTTATGTCGTCAGGTCCGACGCCGGCCGTCTCGTAGGCGATTTTCGCCGCCAGCCGCGTACACTGACTGATATCGGGCATGGCCGTACCCTTTTCGGTGTAGGGATCACTGGTCAGAACCGAGGCCCTGACACGTATGGCGCGTTCCATGCCCAATTCCCTGGCTTTCTTTTCCGATACGATCACCGCGGCGGCCGAACCGTCTACGTTAACCGAACACATCAATTTCGTGTTGGGATAGGAAATCATCTCAGCGCTCATGACCGTTTCGAGGGGTGTTTCGATCTGGTACATGGCTTTGGGATTCATGGTTGAATGGTGGTGATTTTTCACGGAGACCTTGGCAAATTGCTCAAAGGTCGTACCGTATTTTCGACTGTGCTCATTGCCCGCTTCAGCAAACACCGCCGGCATCGTGCCTGAACCTAAAAGACCTTCCGTGGGTATTCCTTTAGCCGGAGCGCCGCCGCCCAGCAGACCCCGGCCCATCTGTTCCACGCCCACCGCGAGCACCAGGTCATAGACACCGGCCTTGACCGCCATCCAGCCTTCGCGGAAGGCCGTGGCGCCCGTGGCGCAGGCGTTGGCGCAATTTACGACCGGAATACCGGTCTGGCCGATCAGGTGAAGTATACGCTGGCCTACCATACCGCTGGCCTGGCCGAGGTTGCCGCAATAGAGGGCCTGCATATCCTGAATTCGCAATTTAGCGTCATCCAAGGCCAATAACGCGGCTTCCGCACCCAGGTCGGGAACACTCCTCTCTGGGAAGCGGCCGAACTTTATCATGTCCACTCCCAATACATACGCGTCACTCATAATATTCTCCGTCTATTCTGCTGGTTGAAAAAAGTAACTGATGTAACTGTTGCCATCCCTGTCCTTGCGGCCCAAGGCATCCTGATAGACAACTTCCACGGGCATGTCAAATTCAAGCTTTTCAGGATCAGGGTCAATGTTTATCAGGCAGCCTTTTACCGTACCTCCACCTTCCAGGTCCACAATAGCGGAAATATACGGCACCTGAATTCCCGGAAAAGACCGATGGACAATGGAATAGGCGTAAAGCTTTCCTTTATTGGCAAGTTGAATGGTTTCCATGGCTTCTCTGGCCCCGCATTTCGCGCAGACGGTTCGAGAACCTGGAAATACCGCTTCGCACTCCCGGCACTTGCTGCCCTCTAAATAGGGGGCGCCGTCATCCGGGAGCTTTAAATAATCAACAACAGGCAATGGTTTCCGGGCGCTGGTTTGTTCTGACATAGGCCATCCTCTTTCAAACTAAATTAAAGGTTTAGGGATTACTCGATAAATGTATTTATACTCTGGCTGACCTGCCTTCGTTTATGGTCCAAACTCCTTCTCTGCCTTTGATTATCCTTCGACCATTCTTCCGAACATATCTTTTACCCACGATGATCATTCATCACGGGAATTAAAACTCTATCCGCTCTTTTAAGACGTTCCAAGATTTTGCCTTTAAGCATAGGAAAATTTTCCATTTGAGTCAACGGGAAAAAATCCGGGGAAAAATCCGTCCCCTTTGGAGATTTTCTTCAACTTTAGACGGCATGTCTGAGGAATGTCCGTTTAGTTATGTCAG
>JAZGHI010000593.1:0-2254 GCA_036480955.1 Candidatus Adiutricales bacterium | reverse complement strand
AGCCATGGCCTTATTGGCATACTCGACCGAACCATTTTTTACTATTGATATCCCCCAGCGGGAGTTTTCCGAAATGAGCCGGAATATTTCTTCATTTTTCCGCAATTCATCTTCATTTTTTAAGCGTTCCGTAAGGTTTCGGACCACTACGATGTCTGCCGGCCGCTTATTATATACCAGCCGGGCCATTGATATTTCACAGGGTATCAATCCGTTGTTTTTTGAGAGGAATGCAACCCGGAAAGTACATGGAGATTTCCCATCTTTGAGGTAACTCTCGTATCTAGCTCGAACCTTTTCTTGGTCGCAATCTTGAACTAGATCGAAAAAGCTAAGTTTGTTGTTTAAATCTTGTTGGGTGTATCCAAAAAGTTTGGTGAAGGCAGGGTTAATTATTTGATAATATTCGTCTTTAATGATGGCCACCGGATCCGGGCTAAAATTGAGGAGGGAATCCCGCGGAAACTTCCTTTCTATGAATTGCTTCTGGTTTATCCTCTTATCAACCTTAATTTTATCAGACTGATTTCCTGGTTTACTTGCATTATCCATTTTTCAGGTTAGAAACACAAAATCCATCCCGAAACCGAGACGGATTTCTCAAGATAGTTATTTAGCCTTAGCATTTTGCAGTATATCGGCTTAGCACACCGCTGTTATTCTCGAATATCTAAACGGGTTCCCTCGGATAATTGACATTCGAGATACAGGCCCTAAAATGATAGCACCCTTGGCCTTATAGTCAAGATAATTTAACCGAAAAAAACACTCAACGTCTTGTTTAACGTTCACAGATCTTGTATATTCTTATAGATTTCAGTCGTAGATGTCTGGTCTATCGTCCGGAATCAGCATTCCTCGGGAAATTCCGGTATTAAAGCCGGTATCCACCCTTTCCGTATAAGGCGGAATTTTTCAAATTGATGGGTCCAACCAGTAAGGAGCGGATACAATGCCGAACAAGGTCCTGATCGTCGAAGACGAACCGCAGTTACGTGACCTGATTAAAGTTACCCTAGAAGGAGAAGGGTACGTCATACGCGGCGTCGCGAGCGCGGAAGAGACCCTCGAAGTCCTGAAAAATGAAAATTTCGACGTCATGTTTTTCGATCTGGGCCTGCCCGGGATGAGCGGCATTGAATTATGCGAAGAGGTAAGGAAAGAAAATCCGGTGGCTGTTATATACGCCGTAACCGGTTTTTCTGAAATCTTTGAACTCGCGGATTGCCGTGGGGCCGGTTTCGACGATTATTTCACTAAGCCGGTGGATTTAAGAATCCTGATAGAAGCAACCCATGATGCCTTTAGAAAAATTTCCCGCTGGGAGCGCGAAAAAGGTTAAAAAAAGGGTAGTTCATCAATCAGTAGAGACTACTTTTCCGGAATATGAGGTTAATTCTACGCAGGTGGTATTAAGACTTTTCAGCCCAAAATCGAAAAAAAATCATACTTTCTTCGTATTGACCAGCCTAATATTCGTGTTGTATATTGGATTCTTATGTAAAGAAAGTCGGATTCTGTTCGAAACTTGATTTGTTAGTTTGGGGGGGTGCTCCGGAAACAAGATATAAGGACGAGCATGCTGGCCTGGGAATTGAAAAAAATTCACACTAACCTCATTCCTTGTCCCGGCTCCTGAATCGACTGATTTATAGTTATCAAGAAAGAGTCTCTGATGTCTGGTGAGGATAAAAGAAGGTTAGAGAGATTCAACCTGAAACTGCCGAGCCAAGTCTCGGTGGTTACTGGCCTGGATCAACAGATTATAGACCTTCTTACCCGAGACATTTCCTCGGACGGAGCCTATTTTCATACTGAAGTCCCTCTCCCTGTCGGTACTGCGGTTAAGATTGATCTGATAATTTCGTTGGATGAACTCAAGAAAATAGAGAGCCGGAAGGCGCTTATCAAGGTATCCGGAGAAGTTGTGCGATCGGAAAATAAGGGAATGGCCATTTGTTTTGAAAAAGATTATAAGATTATACCCATAGATGACTAGTCCGGCCAAAACGCCCGGAGAAAAAATTTCATCCTTTTACCTTGTTTATTAACCTCTTTCCATAATCAAATCTGACCGAAGCCCCTCTGACCGATTCACTTCCCACGTTATAATTTTTTTATAGTATAAGACCTCTGCAAAACGAGTAATTTGAGGTCAAATCGCTTTTCGGCGGGAGCACGAAAATTTAAGCCGCAGGAATACTTGTAGTATTTCGAGGACTAAAGCCACTGCAGGCGAAGCCGAAGTGGCAGC
>JAZGHI010000592.1:0-3490 GCA_036480955.1 Candidatus Adiutricales bacterium | reverse complement strand
TGGTGGGCGAATATAATCGGGCCTATGGTTTTAGGCCTTTCCAAACCGGTTCCGCTGAGTTCTTTCCCGCAGAAGGCATTGAAGAGAGTGGATTTTCCCGTTCCCGTACCCCCCACAAAAACAATCCACAGGGATTTCATAGCCAGCTTGTAATAAAAAATGTTCAGCCGCTTTGGGATATCATCGGCCAGGGCCAGAATTTCCGTAGCGCCCGGTGTGAGTCCCGGGCATCGGATGCCGTCCAGCAATGGCCGGTTGTCTAAAGTCAAATCCAAGGATTCCCTGTTCTTCTTAATGCCTTAATTTTCTCACGGTCCTCATCTTGCTTCTTAACCCGGTATCAAAATTTGGCCGGCGGAGGTTCAAACACGGCCCGGTTTTAAATTCACATTCCAGGCCGCCATTGATTTTGCCTATCTAGACACCCCCTTGTTTTTTTGAAATTCCGGCTTTTTTGCTGCCGGATGAACTTCCTTTCCGGCTTTCACAGATTCTTTCATTGATTCATGTATGTTGTCAATATTATAACCATTCTCAGCTGGTTCAGCCCTGGGTTCCGGGCCTCTGGTTACCGATACCTTAATCCCTCGAAAACCTCATTGTAGTAAAGGGCGCTTTCCACAGGCGTATTAACGGGAATATGGTTCCCCACGGCCATGATGAAACCCGGGCAGTTTTTACCGATTTTAATACAGCGTTCGACCTCTGCCCGGATTTCTTCCTTCGAACCGTGCAGGAGGACACGCGTGTCCGCGTTACCTATAAAGGAGTGGGTCTGGCCGTATTGTTCCGCGAACGCGGCCATGTCGGTTAATGGTTCCATGACCAGACAATGGGCGCCGCAGTCTACTATATCGGGCATGAACATGGTGTAGTCACCATCACTGGTGAAGATAAGCTTTTTCCCGGCTTCAATAACCGGGGCCCAAAGCCGCTTGTAGGCTGGAAATATATATTCCCGGTACCAGGCCGGGCGGAACACAGGACCGCTGGCCCAAGTGATGTCATCATGGACCATCATGACCGGAATATCCGTCTCGGCGAAGGCAATGAAAAACTGGCTTATCCACTTTTCATATCGCTGTACCACGCGTCCGAAGCCTTCCATATCCGTACCGCCGGCCAGCAGGAGCATCTCCCACCCGAAAATATTTATCATACCGGAAAAAAGACTGACATACGTCCCGGACATATTCACCGCGTCGGGATAATAATTGCGGAAAAGATCGTAATGGCCCTTAAAATCGTTGATTAGCCGCTCTTGCTCGTAAAGGCCGTTCTCGTCTATGGGATCGTAAGCCAGCACCTCTTCCGGTGAGGTGAAGGGGCAATGGACCTGATCGTCTTTATCAGCGCCTCCGGACAGCCACTGGCCGTGTCCCATATTTGTCACCCGGCCCCTGTAATATTGATTGAAAACCAGGGTGTTCCAGATCAGTCCGAAGTCCCAGGCCTTCATGAATTCCGCTCCGGCCCTGGCCCGCTCCCCTAAAGTACTGCCCTGGTCGACTTCCATACCGGTAACGGCCTTAATGAGCGGCCAATGCTCTGTGGCCGAAAATTCAGTGCGGGGAATTATACCCGGCATGTCCATATTAAGCGCGGCCCAGCCGTCTTCATAACCCATAGATAGTTCCCGTTTCAGGAGGTGAATTTTTTAGCAGTTTCAAATCCAGTTTCGATTTCAAGTATGTTACAATGCTCAAAGATGTATCATCAACCATAAAGTTCTCTTTTTTATAACGGTTTTTTTCCAGACCAGATCAGGATGATGAAAAATGAGTGAAAGACGCAAATCCATTTTTATTACCGGCGCGGCCAGTGGAATCGGCCGGGCCACGGCGAAATTGTTCGCGAATGAAGGCTGGTTTATCGGCGCGGTTGATTGGAATGAGGATGGATTGAAGAAGCTCTCTAATGAATTGGGTGAATCGAATTGTTTTACGCGCGCGCTCAATGTCACCGACCGTAAGGCCTTTGACCGGGTGATCGCGGAATTCGGTGATCACACATCGAGTAAAATGGACATCCTCTTTAATAACGCCGGAATTGGGGCCGGCGGATTTTTTGAGGACATTCCCTATGAAAAAACCATGGAGATAATTCAAGTAAACTTCATTGGTGTGGTGAATGGCATCTATGCCGCCGTTGAGCTGCTCAAGGCCACGGAAAATTCACTCTGCTTTACCACGTCTTCCTCGGCCGCAACCTACGGGGCGCCAGGCTTAGCCATATACGCCGCGACAAAGCATGCCGTAAAAGGCCTTACCGAGGCCCTGTCAGTGGAATTCGCTCGCCATGATATTCGAGCGGCGGACGTTCTGCCGGGATTGATAGACACGGCCATTCTGAATTCCACACCCCTATATTTTCAGAACCAAACCATACCTAAAGAAGGCCGAGTGCAGGATAACGCGCCCACTGAGGGCATTATGAGGCTGATTCAGCCCGAAGAGGTGGCCCAGTGCGTCTGGAAGGCTTACGGTTCGAACCGGCTCCATTGGTACGTTCCGGAGGAACTGGCTAGGATCGATGAACTGAAAGGCATTTCACCGGAAAAAGTGCGTGAGGGTTATATTGCTGGTGATATTTTCAATAAAGATTATTCTGAAGAATAATACGGCTGACCGGGAAATAATATCGAAAACCTGACTTCTGGTGTTCCGGCGAGTACAGCCAGCGGTAAACGGACCTGTAGAGGCGCATGTAATTTGGTCGTTCTTTTATGTCCGGAGATCGCTGTGAATCCGGTCATAAAAATTAAAGGTTAATCACATCTTTTGCGCAGCCAGGAACTGAATCAGAGTTGTGGTCAGATCAAATCTTGACTTGTACGGTTTATCTCATTCCGTCATCCTTCCGGTAATGTTATCTTGGATCCAGCTCTTATCCCACCATTCCACCGGCGTGACCGCGAGCCCGCCCATGACCATGGCGAAATGCAGGTGATCACCAAAAGCCAACCCGGTTGTACCTGTTCTACCAATGATTTCGGCCTTCTCCACCGGTTGACCCTTATCAACGGCAATCTCGCTCAAATGAGCGTACATGGATTGCAAACCCAGACCATGGTCGATAATGACCGTCAGACCGTAAATACCCAGATCACCCGCGTAGACCACCTCGCCGCTGTTCGAAGACAATACCTCAGCGTGTCTCAATGAAGCCAGGTCCATTCCCAGGTGGTCCTGCTCGTCTACAATTTTACCTTCAACCATGTACCGGCGATGATCGCCGAATTCCGAAAAAGTAGCTGACCGGGGCTGTCTCAGGAAGGTCCCCTCCCACAACATTCTGGGTGAGGTTTCCCGGCCGATTTTTAAAAGGGTCTTGCGGTTTTTCGATCGCAAGTCATTGTTAATTTTCAGGAAAAATTCCAAAGGGTCCTCTATATCAGGATACTTGTCTCGAAATTCGTTAACAATCTTTTTGAAAAACGCGTCATTCAGTTTACTGGTCTTGTTTCTGAACTTTCGGTGTAAGGTTTTAA
>JAZGHI010000591.1:0-2537 GCA_036480955.1 Candidatus Adiutricales bacterium | reverse complement strand
TACCTTTTTGGCAAAAGCGATCTCTTCACCTGTCGGTGAGAAAATCCTGTTGCATATTTCGATCTGGTTGGGATGGACGCATAGTTTTCCTTGAAATCCAAGCTGCCTGGCCCGTTTCGCGTCCTCTTCAAGCGCATGCAAATCCTTCAGGTCGATCATAAAAGGGGTGTCCAACGGAGGATCTATCTTTGCGGCCCGGCAGGCAACAGCAAGTCTGGCCCGTGAATAGGAAAGCTCTTCACCACTTTTGGTGATCTCTATCCCCATATCCAGCGCAAAGTCAGCCGCGCCAAAGGCCGCCGTTAAGAGTCGCTCAGGTTCTGTTCTCTCCGAAACGATCTGAAAAGCATTTTCAATACCCAGAGCTGTTTCAATCAAGGGAACGATCTTTAAGCGTCCCGGCTGAATTCCTTTTTTTTGTTCCACTTCCAAAAGAAGCCGGTGTATTTCCCGTATGTGTTCGGCAGTTTCCACCTTTGGCACAACCAAGCCGGAAAGCTCTTCTAGGGCCGTTTCATCCAGATCTCCGCGAAAGTACCCTGAATCCAAAGCGTTTACGCGTACAAATAATTTACGATTTTTATGCTGTATAATTTTTTTTCGCACCCCGGGTCGGATTTCCTTCTTCAATGCGTGGGGCACGGCGTCTTCGAGATCGATGATAATCACATCAGCGGCAGTATCTACAGCTTTGTCGATCCGATCCGGTTGATTCCCGGGTACAAATAGCGCTGTTCGTATAAATTCAATCTCTTCCATCTTCAGTTACCTTACTCACCCGGATTGTTAATTTTTCAGTTATAGTAAGCCATTAAATTTTACCCCGTCAACCATTATTAAGCCTTTGTTCAAAGCCCATCGCCATCCGGTAACGAAGTTTTTACGGAAACGCAAACTCCATATGCGCCCGCCAACACGGTCCGCCCTAAATGGAACCTTGATTAGCCTTTACTTCAGGGAAATTGGCAAAGCAGAACGATGCTACTTCTTTACCTCTCTTCAAGCGGAAGCAGCCGGAGGTGGAGCAAATTCAAGACATTTTTGTACTTTTCCGTCCGAGACCATGAACGAGCGTTTTCGTGTTATCTGAACAAAAAGCGGTATAATTTAACATAGTCAGGTCAATCAGGAGTTACCATACACAGCGTCAATGTAAATTACCGATGGTTTATTTTATATCTTTTTCAAGTATAAGGCGATTAATGACAAAAATAGTACCGGAACCATACCGAATCAAAGTGGTCGAGCCCATCCGTATGACTGACCCCGCCTATCGCCAGAAAGCCATCCAGGAAGCCGGATACAATACCTTTTTGCTCCGCAGCCAGGATGTTTATATAGACTTTTTGACCGATTCCGGAACGAGCGCCATGAGTGATAATCAATGGGCCGGAATGATGCTCGGAGACGAGGCTTACGCGGGATCTGTCAACTTCGAACATCTAGAAAAAACCGTGCAGGACGTATACGGATACAGATACGTCGTCCCGACGCATCAGGGCAGGGCCGCCGAACATATTATGAGCCAAATCCTGATTGAAGAGGGAGACTTTGTACCGGGGAACATGTACTTTACCACCACCAAACTGCACCAGGAGAAGGCCGGGGGAACATTTGTCGACGTCATCATAGACGAGGCCCACGATCCTGAGAGCAAACATCCCTTTAAAGGTAATGTCAGTCTTGAAAAACTGAAAAACCTGGTCGATGACGTCAGCGCTGATAAAATCCCCTACATTTCACTCGAAGGGTGCGTCAATATGGCTGGCGGCCAGCCGTTCTCTCTGGCCAATTTGAAGGAACTCAATACCTACTGCTCGGCCCTAGGCATCTCCATAATGCTCGACGCCACACGTGTTTTTGAAAACGCCATGTTCATCAAGATGCGCGAGGATGGTTATCAAGAGAGGTCCGTGAGTGAGATTGTAAGGGAGATCGCCGGTTTGACTGACGGGTGTACCATGAGTTCCAAGAAGGATCATCTGGCAAATATCGGTGGATTTCTGGCCATAAACGATGAACAGTTTTTTGCCGAAGCCAAGGCCATGGTTGTTCAATACGAAGGCCTACACACCTACGGCGGTATGGCTGGCAGAGACATGGAGGCGGTGGCCCGGGGAATCAGGGAGGCGCTACAGGAAGACTATCTGCGCCACAGGCTGGATCAGCCCAGGTATTTAGCTGAAAAACTTCTCAGCCCCGGGGTTCCCATAGTCACACCTGTCGGGTCCCATGCGGTATTTCTGGACGCAAGGCGATTCTTGCCCTCCATCGATCAAGATAAATACCCAGCCCAGGCCCTGGCGGCCGCTCTTTATGTTGAATCCGGGGTTCGGGCCATGGAAAGAGGGAATGTATCCGCCGGCCGCGATCCGAAAACAGGCCGGAACCATCGTCCCAATTTGGAGCTCGTGCGACTGACGATCCCAAGGAGAGTCTATACCCAGTCCCATCTGGACGTTGTAGCTGAGGCCGTAATTCGGCTTTACGAGGTGCGGGATCAGATCAAGGGCTTGAAAATGGTTTTCGAACCAAAA
>JAZGHI010000590.1:0-4249 GCA_036480955.1 Candidatus Adiutricales bacterium | reverse complement strand
AAACATAGTCCGTATGACTTTTGCCAAACTTTCAGATCTCTGTAATTCTTAAGCATTTCACTCGAATCCTTAGACCCTTGACCCCTTGAATCCTTATCATTTTCATCAACTCTTTTGGAGATGATTCTAATTATTTGAGTTTATACAGTGTATAGCCCTTGGCTCGATGAACAGGCTTTCGGTATTCTTTATCAAAATCCGTCCAGATACGCAATCCTTCCCGGTCAAAGTTGTTTTTTAAATAATCCGCCAGCAGCGCCTCTCTGGTCAGGACATGAGTGGTTCCCTTATCTTTTAGGCCCTGCCACAATTCGCGGGCCGAACCAGCTTTCTTCAAGGCCGGGCGGAGACTCTCACCGGAATAATAGGAATGATAATAATAATCCCGGTCCAGGAAGTATCCCCTGTTCCCCACAAAAAGAAGCAGGATTTTCGCGTCCGGGTCTAAGCGGTTATTTATATATTTCATCATTTCATAATGATCGAGTTTCCGGGTTAGATATTCGTCCCTGGTTTCTTTACCCGTTAGAAAGGGAACCGGGTCCATTTTCTGCCAGAAATGGAAAGCCCAGGAATAATTCAGGCTCAGAAACACGGCCAGAAGCATGGCCAAGAATAAATGTGACCATGTTCGAGGCAGGTAGCGGTTGAGCAGGACGGTGAATTCATGAAGGCCGTAAACGGTCAGCACAGTCAGAACGGGAAGAACGGGTAGAATATACCGCGTCCGGTAGGAAGTTCTGAAGAAGACCAGGAGCATCCATAACAGGGCCATAAGGGCCAGGGGTCTGAGTTCCCGGGTTCTGGGTCTTATCAGGGCAATTAAGGGTAAGAAGAGAAAAAAAGGATTGAGCACACCGTCGAAAAATTGGGGCGAATCGTCCTTTCCTTGAAAAAAGATGCGCAAGGGGACCAGGATAATTTCAATTAAGGATTCGCCGTAAAGATACCGCCGCTGATTGAAAAGGCCAACGCTTTCAAGGCCCGGCGGGGCCAGTGAGTCCAATCCCCACATCCGGTTATAAAGGGGATATATGGGATTGCCGGTCCACAGGTAGTTTTTTATAAGCCAGGGAGCAAAAGGGAGCAGGATCAATCCGGTGAATAAGAGCCCCCATATAAGGCATTCTCCGCTTCGGTCACCAGCCCGGGAACGGATAATCATGACCGCCGGAACGAACAAGACCGGGGCGATAAGCGCGTTATATTTAAAACCCAGTCCAAGTCCCAGTGAAATTCCTGAAAGTATAAAAAAATGGATTTTTCTGGTCTCGGCCCAGTGAATCAGGCACATCCAGGAGGCGGTGATGAAAAATACCAGGCCCAAATCCACGTAGGCCGAGGCGGACAGGCGTATAATGATGGGCGTGCTTAAAAACATGAGCGAAGCCAGAAGACCCCAGTTTGTATCCAGGCGGGTCCTCACGTATTGGAAAATCAACCAGCCGGACAGAAGGCCAAAAGCGTGGTGTATCAGCTTGGCCGCCCAATCAGCCTCCATGGCCAAAGGGATCAGGTAAAGAAGTTCCAGGTTCATGGGGTAATATGAAAAGCTGGACCAGGGTATTTCCATCAGGGCCCCGGCTTTGAGCCAGAGTTTGGGAATGGCCAGATGGTGAATCAGGGCATCTCTTCCTGTCGGCGGAAGGAGATCGATCAGAAAGACAAAGATGATTACCGCCAGCAGCGAGAACACCAACAGAATCGAAATCAATCCACCAGAGAAAGGACTATTCCGGGTATCTTCGGTCACGGGTTCCGCCGCTTCACTGTACGTCAGGCCCATATCATACCCGCCAGCCAGATAAAAAAGCCGAGGCCGCATACAGACGCCAATATGAGGATCTGAAGCCGTGTATCCTTCCCGGGTATCCATTCAGCTCTGGACCTGAAAATGAACAAGAGAACCGCGGCCGTCCAGATAAGAAAACCTCCTGCGGCGGCCAGGGCCGGGCCCGTCGAAGGCCGCGCCGGTTTTGACAGTAAATCGAGATAGGTTTTAGTTTGGGATTTAAGGGCGGAAGGCTCCGCCTTGGCGCCAAGTTTGTCCTGGGCCATCAGCTCGGCCAGGTGCGGTTCGGCCTGCTTAATAATCCCTCTTCTTGGAGTAAATATACTGCGGGAGCCGTAAAGTCCCGCGCGTAGCCGTGAGAGGGCCAGACGGGCTTCCGCTAATTCGCCCTGGGCCTTCAGTTCCAGACCGAGCGCAAGCAACTCATCAGCCGCCTTTCCGGCCGAGCCAAAAGGCACATACCAATTTAAGGCCCGGCTGTAATGGGTCAAGGCCTGGTTTATAGCCGAGCCGTTCACGTAGTCGCGGGCCTGTTTCAGTTCCGACCCGGCCCGGTATTCCACAGCCACCGCCAGGATGATCAGGGCGATAAGGGTCAGGAGTGAGAATCTTTTCAAACTGGTCAGATTCAAGGGGAATCGCCCCCTTTGGCTAATGTTTCGAGATCTTTCCTGATCTCCGAAGCGAGGCTGGGTTTTGGGTTCAGGGCTCTTGATTTCAGGTAGTATTCTCTGGCCTTTACAAGATCACCCATCCGTCTGAAATACTTGGCCAGACTGAAATACGCCTCAGGATACTGTGGGTTTAGGTCAACGGCTTTGTTTAGAGCCGCCAGAGCCAGGTCCGGCCGGTTTGTCTTCAAATAGATCAGACCCAGGTTGGCCCAGGCGTCATAGGCTGATACATTTCTTTCGATAATACGGTTAAAACGTTCCTCGGCTTCCTCGACCCGGCCCAGGTTCAAGAAAATGACCCCCTTCAGATTGTCCAGAGTGTTCAGGCTCCTGAGATCGAGGCTGTCTTTGCCCTCGGATCCGAAAAGGCCTTCGATCAGATTTATGGTCGCAATGGCGTCTGTACCTCGGCGATGGAGGCGAAGATAGTCGGCGAATAGAATCAAGAACCGGACATAATAAGCGTCAACTCTCTTATCGGCGAGCATGCCGGCCTGATCAATTTCGAGCTCGAGCTTGCGTCGCAGGCGGTCAAAGGCGGATTGTACGCTCGCCTGTTCAAGCCGCTCGATCGGTCTCCGGGTGAATTTGAAGAAAATTTCCAGTTCGGGTTTCAGGTTTTTATAGAAAACATCATTCAAATCCGTAGGTTCCCAATAAATATCCCGCCGGTTGTCCAGGTTGGCCGCGATAAATTTTTTCAGGAACTCCACGCCGTTTTCGCTTGAATACGATCCCGGTGGTACCTTCACTTTCGGGAAGCGGTCGGCGGTCACATAGTGGAAATAATCCGGACTGATGAAATCAGACAATCCGATCACGGTTATGTCCTCCCGCTGTCGAAAGACATCCTGGAAGGCCCGCTGGTGGAACCATTGGATGGAGGTGAGGCTGATGGCCTCTGGGGCCATGTTTTCGTAGTCGGTTCGAAATGTTTCCATGGCTAAAAAAGCGTTTGACCGGTTTTGATTAGGAAGCTGGATAACGATACCCCCGGCGAGAAGCAGGATAAGCAGACCTGTTAAAAAGATCCGGCCGGATCGTTTTTCGGGGAGATTCATCCGGCTTAAAATCCAGGCCATGCCGATCCCCCACAGCAAGGCCAGGCAGAAATAGGCGGGCAGAAAAGCAGTGGAATTGGTCCAGTCGATGAAAAAAAAGATATTTGCTAAGGTGATATAGAGCAGGGCCAGGGCCAGAGCGCGGTCTGATTTGAAAATTCGTATCAATCCCACCAGAACCAGGGGCAGTCCCAGCGGCCAGAAAAGCCTGGGGGTGGTTCGGGTCAGGAAGACACGCATCGGTTCAAGGAGGCTTGTCCCGCCTCGGATGGTCTGGAAATGCGTACCCGAATCTTTGCGATCGGTTATGTGACTCAAGAAACCGGACAGGGTTTCTGGATTCCCCCAATCTATGGTCGGGTCTGCCAGGGACCGGATAGGCAGGTACAGATAGACCGAAAAACCGGCCAGAAAAAATAAGAGAATGCACATGAAGCGGCGGACTGTGGACTCACGGCTGCGCAGAAAGAAATATACCAAAAAACCGGGTAGATACAGGGCCACGGAAGCGTGGTTACCGGCGGCCAATCCGTATAAAAAGCTCCCGGCGTAGAGCCAGCAATCACCGTCGCCGGATGACCAGCGTATCGCCGAGTAAAACATGAATGCCAGAAAAAAAAGATTAAGAGTGTAGACCTCGGTGGTGGTCGCGTTCTCCCAAAGGGTGGCGCTTAGTCCGATTACCAGCACTGAACAAGCGGCGGCGTACGCCCATGGGAATT
>JAZGHI010000589.1:0-12295 GCA_036480955.1 Candidatus Adiutricales bacterium | reverse complement strand
AAAAATGTGTTGTCCACGCCGAAAAAAACATCCGCCATGGGATGCCTCTTTGAAAGAATGGCCTTGTTCAAAGCAGCCCCGGCATCCCCGGCTTTGAGGAACTTAAGGGTAACATTATTCTGCTTTTCAAAGTCTGATACCACATCTTTACTGATGTTAAAGCTGTCGTGAGACATAATGGTGATAACGGTTACCTTTGCCGCCCATACTTCACCTAAACAGCTCATTAAAACCAGAGCGGCCGAGAGCAAAATAATAAATAATTGCTTTTTCATGGGCTTTGCTCCTTCTTTCTTTGAGGTCTAATGGAAATTTTTGGAGTTCCAGGAGCCGGGGGCGCAATAAAAAAGCCGTCTTTTCCGGAAGACGGCGTCTTTTTATTGGCTCAATTCCTTCGCCGGCATTATCCGGATCAGGTTCACCGGTCGGACTCATTTTCCACTTTAGAGTCCCTCTCAGCCCGATCGCTCCGAGCTCCCGATCAAATCCTTAAATTGTAGTTCGGATGGTATTGGTATCCTATTCTTTTGTCAAGAAAATTGTCGAAATACTATTCTTTAAACCCCGAGACGGTTTCGCTGTAAATTATCGCGTTTTCTTCAATCCACTCGGATAGACGGACCATATGCTTCAGATAACCAAGGTACTCTTCGACGGGAGGGCCCGTCTGGTAGAAGCTGTCCAGAAACCAGTCAATTAAATACAGACTACCGGCCTGGATCATTTGCGGTAAAAATCGTAACTCCAAAGCATTCAACCGGCCGGGATCCGCAACAAAATCACCCATTTTGTCCTGATAGCCTCGGAGAAAAATTTCCAAGTGCTCGAGCGACATTTCCCCATTGCTTCCCTCCTCCCAGGAAGTACAAAAATAATTGACGGATAGAGCGATATCGAAACATCGGGTTTCCGTGCGGCTAAAGTCAGGATCGAACAAACCCATTACCTTTTCAGCCTGGAATTTCATATTACCGGGATGAAAGTCGCCGTGGATAACTAATTTCGGCATCTGGTTGTAGAAATCTAGAGTCAGGGAACGTTGCAGCCTATCCAGAATGTTTGACAAGGATTCGAAATTATCATGGAAAAACCGGCCAAACTCAGTTTCCGAATTTAGAGAATATTTCTCCCATTTGTTCTGATATTCCGCCATGAGTTCGATAATACTCGGTTCCTTCGGCTCATCATCGCAGGACCACCCGTGGATTGCCTGATGATATAACGCCAGTACTCCAGCCGCGTCAGCTATTTCCCTTTCCGTACAAAACCGGTCATTCCATTCATATTTATCCTCTCCGGGTACAAACGTGAAGATGGTGACGAATGCCGGGCGGTTCCCGCCTTCAAGATGGTCTGTTAGTTCGGCGTAATTTGAATTATCCTTCGTTTGGATTACTCCCGGTGTCAACTCGAAATTTCGTTTTTGAAGTTCAGCATACAGCTCAAGTTCGAACTTGATGGCCTCTCCGGATGTGTCCGGATGAAATCGTCTTAGAAAATATCTTGTTTCGCGGCCTTTCTGAAGAGTCTTGATCTCATAACTCTCATTAATATATCCCCGGTAGTTCCTTTGAACGTCCACCAGTTCGCCCAGGGAATAATGTTGATCAAGTATCTTTTTTATACAAGTAAATTCCGCCATAAATTAGTTACTTACGCTTACTTTTTAAAGTAAAATCATATGTTCATACGCTTTCAGGCCGAGTAAAAAAATGACTGGGATCAAAAATTATTTGGTCTCAGCCCGCACGACCTACTTTATCCTGTCGCACTATACACTAAAAGTGGTGGTACAGGCAAATCCGACCGGCTGCCCGTCTGCCAGTTCATGGCAGCGGAGTTTAACGTTGTTATTGAAAAGTCTTACAAGTGGTACTCCGGGTTTATCTAATCGAATGCATTTCACCACATAACGACCGAATTCAAGTGAACAGGCAGAGCTTGCAATCCAACGCGTATTTCAAAAATTCTTCGGCCGTCCAGACAGGCACGCCTTCAATGAGCTTGTCCTCATCAATCTCCATCATGTCGATGGTCATCTTACAGGCGATCAGTTCCACACCTTCAATTTGCGCCACTTCCTGGAGTTCAGCTAAGGTGGGTATGTTGGCCTTGTCGATCTTCTTTTTCATCATGCTGGTAGCCAGACTGGTCATACCGGGAATAGCTACCATAACACCAGGGGGGAAAAATTTGGCCCGGTCAATTCCACCCTTAAGAACCATGTTAAGGCCCATGAAGGAATAGAATATCTTGCTTTCCAGGCCCTGCCGGGCAGCGTTAACCGCTAAGACCAAGGACGGATACGCGCCATCGATGGTATCTTTTACACAAATAAACGCGGCTTTTTCTTTCTTTTCTGTCATTGTTTATCCTCCTATCCAAATAAAATGCCAGGATTTACAGACAGGATAGGATTATATACTGTTTTGACCATAATTACCTCTTTATGCCCAATATGGTGACTTCGATTCATCCTACTCTTGAACTCTGGCCGCCATCCACCGGCAGAACGACTGAGGTAATAAATTTTGCCTCTTCCGAAGCCAGAAAAAGAGCGGCATAAGCCACATCCCAGGCCTCCCCCATGCCGCCTTTCAGGGGCACTCTCCGGTCTCTCCGATTTATCAGCTCCTCTTTGCTCATCTTCAAAGTACGGGCAAGTCCTTCAATGGCCATGGGAGTGTTTATCAGGCCAGGCATTATAGCGTTAACCCGGACACCTTTGTCCGCGTACATCAAGGCAATGCTCTGGGTAAAGGCGTTTAACCCGGCTTTCGAACTTTTATAAGCCAGCATATTTGTGTTGGAAATAGCGGCGATAGAAGAGATATTAACGATGGAACCCGAGCCTTGCTTTTCCATGACGGGCAGGACGTATTTATAGATATAGAACGCTCCTTTCAGATTAACATTAAAAATTGTGTCCCAGGTCTTTTCTGGAAGTTCGATTGAACCTCGGCCCTCACCGATCCCCACATTGTAAACGAGCACGTCGATCCTGCCGTGAAGGTCCATGCATTGCTCGACAATGTTTTCGCAATCCTTGATCCTGGTTATATCGGCCTCGACTGGTAAAGAAGAGCCGCCTTCCCGCTCAATTATGTCCTGAGTTTCCTTTGCTGAATCGAAGCGCCGGTCTGCCAGGATTACTTTCGCCCCTTCCCTGGCAAAAAGTATGGCCGTGGCCCGACCGTTTCCGATGGTGTCCCCTGGTGTTTGGCCGGCTCCGATGATAATGGCCACTTTGTTTTCCAAACGTTTGGTCATCTCAACTCCTCTTCCCAAATCTCGAACAATTTAGCTTAAAATAAGGCTTAATAAATAGTTTTCTGTAATTGGCTGGTATATGGAACTGATTTTGACGGCGATAAAGCAGGAACCCACACCTGAGGTTTTAAACTATTCCTTTAAAGACAAAAATTCGCTGTACGCTTTGCGAAACTCCCCTCGTCCCTCCTCACTTACCCACCGGACTGGAAAAGATACCCTTCTATTTGAGGCTGATCAAATTATAGTTGATTTTATGAGTCTCCCCTCCCAGGGTCACCTCGATGGTCATTTCCTTGTTATCATCCGGTGTCTTTATAACCACGGTGCCCCAATAATTTTTTTTGGGAGAAACGGTACTTTTCTTTAACATCTCTTCTTTCAGTATCCGTATCTTATCTTCCACAAAAGGGGCCAGAATTTTTTTCTGGTCTTTGTTTATGTCCATATTTTTTGACGAAAACGCTCTCTTGATTGCCTTCACCAATTTTTTTTCTGAAACGAATTTTAGTTTTTTCCCATTTGAATACACTCTGACACTGTCCTTGGATACTTCCAGGGGAGAATCGCCCAGATTATAAAATCCGATTTTCAATTTGATATTCTTGCCGTGCATAATCATAATTGTGTCAGGCGCCACAATCACGGCATTAACTTTTTTGGATACAATGGCTAATTTCCCGCCCGTACTCTTCAATTGCTGGCCTGGCCCCAGGGCCTCTTTCAGGAGAATTTGCGCGTGCCCATACCTAGGCACAAACTGCATGAGGATCAGGAACAATACAGCCAGGGCGCCTAAGTAGCTGATCCTTTTCATAATTAATCCTTTCTTTTGATTTAGTTATCCGGAAACCCGGTTATACCCAATTCTTTATTTTGTTCCCTTTTCCATCCGAGAACTCACCGAATATAATGATGAGGAAATCCGCCAGCCTCCAAATTCCGAGGCCGCCAATGGTAAGGAGTTGTAAAACAGCACTGAATATGGCGGCCAGCTTCCGTTTTACGTCCTCGTCTGTCACTAATTACCTCTGGAGAATGTTATCTGCTTTCTTTCAAATGTCCGATAGGGTGTATCTCAAATAACAACCCGAATTCCCACGGCCTGTTTCAGTTATACCCCGGCATCTATTCTTCCCTGATCGATGGCTGCTTGAAAATAACCGTCAATACCGGACGGAATGGAGGTGAATCGAATGCGGCATGTACCGGAACCCTTTTCCAGGCATCTAATAATTTTCCCGTAAAAATCCAGCCTGGACAATCCCTCGCTTGCGTTCACGAGGTTTAGTTTGAGATTGGTGAGCGGGTCCGGCGCGGATTTCAGAAGGAACTCTCCCATCTGGCGCGAAAGTCCTACAATCGCGCCGGAATGTTCGCCTTCGCTTAGATGCTTGCCGTCCAGCACCGTGTAGCGGATAGGAATCCGCCGTTTCAGTTCCATAGGTTCAGCGATATCTTTGTGCAGGGCCAGGTTATACTCACCACCGATACCCCCGACCTCATAAACCTGCTGAGGGGTCTTCGTTCCTTTTGGGTGGATTTCGATTTGATCATCAAGTCGGAGGATTGGACCCACCCTTTGCCGTACTCCCTCGGATATCAAAATCTGTCCACCCACGGAATAGGACTCGATCCTCCCCGCCAGATTAACTCCTCTTCCGACCACACCGTATTTAGAGCGCCTTTTAGAACCAATGTTCCCCACAATCACTTCGGAATCATTGAGAGCTATTCCCATCTCCATCTCGGGTAAGTTTTCCTCCCGGTTTCGTTCCCGGACACCGATCATGGCGTTCTGCATCTCGATGGCGCAGGCAATGGCCATCTGAGCACGGTTCTCCATCTCCTGTGGCGCGCCAAAGATTACCAATAACGCATCTCCCAGAATCTCAATAATAGTCCCTTGATATTTATGAATTATATCAACCATTATCTCGAAGTAAGAATTGAGCATACGAACGACCTGTTCCGGTTCGATACTCTCGGTTGAGGCCAAAAAACCCCTCAGATCGGCCATCATAATGGTAACGGGCCGTTTTTCACCGCCTAGCCTTACCGAATCAGGATTCTCTATCAGTGAATTCATAACTTCTTCCGACAGGTATCGGCCGAACATTTTCTTAAGAAATTCAGCTTGAACCCTCGCCGTTAAATCGAATACTGAAAAGTACACTCTGGCCCAAGTGTCTTCGTATCCAGGTGGCACGGTTGACTTGATCATCACCGTTATCTCTTTATCGGTACAGGTTCGGTGATTGCACTCGATCTCGAAGGACCTGCCCATCGCCGCGGAGATCAAGGCCGTTTTCGCCTTTTCAGCCGGGATCTCCCGCAGGCATCTATTCAGGACCTCGATAACCTCTTTTTTAGTTTCAGCTTCATATAATTTTAAAGTGGCCCGATTGGCGTCCAGAATTTTGATCATGCTTATAGAGTTGAAAACTTCCTCGGGATTTTCATCAAAATACTTACTAAAATCGTGAATACCTTTGGCCTTCAAGCCATCGATGTGGTTTTTCAACTTAAGCAGCTCACCTTCCCACAGAGAAATGGGAGAATACTCGAACAGGGCACGGTACCGTTTCTCGCTTTTTCTAAGGGAGTCGTATACTGTGGCCAGATCCTCGGCGTATTTCAAGGCCTGCTTTTCAGCAAGCCCCGCTTCATCAATCTGATTCGAATCGGCCATGCCTTTCTCCTCTTACCTTCTGCCGGGCCAAGACTTCATCGACTTTCCTGATCAAATCAAGGGGACTGAAAGGTTTGACAAAATAGTCATCAGCGCCCGCCTTAAAACCCTCTTCTCTGTCGATCTCCTGGCCTTTGGCCGTAAGCATAATTATGACGCTCTCTCTGGTTTCAGGGTCACCTTTCAAAATGCGGGTAGTTTCCAGGCCATCAATGCCGCCGGGCATCATGATGTCCATGATAATCAGATGCGGTCTCTCCGCTTTGGCTATCTCAATGGCCTTTTCTCCACTCTCCGCTTGAAGAGATATATATTCACTCGATCGAAGTGTTACCTCGACCAGTTCTCTGACCTCTGCCCGGTCGTCAACTATGAGAATTTTTTTCATCTGAACGCTCCCCTGCAAGGATAGTTTTGATCGCTTCTTTAAATGTTTTTTCCGTAAAAGGTTTGGCCAGGAAACCGCTGGCGCCCATTTCAAGTCCTTGGGCGTGTTTCGACTCTTCCACCGTGATGAATATTACCGGTATTTTCCGGGTCCGCTCATCTTGTTGCAAGGTTTTAAAAACTTGAAATCCATCCACGTCCGGTAGCAAAATATCAATTGTTATTAAATCCGGTTGATAGGTAACGACTTTGTCTACAAAATTGTTACCTGTTGGTGAAATGAGCGTGTCAAAGCCTTCCTCCTCGAGATAGAAACTAATCAGCTCCGCGTTTGCCTCATCGTCTTCAAGTATCAGGATCTTTTTCCGCGGCATTATTTCTTTTCCTTATCCCGTGGCTGGGCTGAATCCACTTCTAAAGGGTATCGTGATATACACCGAGGTGCCTTTACCGTATTCACTTTCTAACCAGACCTTTCCCCCATGGGCCTCAACGATATACTTGACAATGGTCATACCCAAACCGGTGCCTTCCGGGCCCGAATCGGAGGCATCGGCCCGGTAAAACTTTTCAAATACTTTTTCCACCTGTTCAGGCAACATTCCGATCCCCTCGTCTTCCACCAAAATCTGGAACCGATCTTCGAATATCTCCCCCACAACACGGATGACACCTCCATCAGGAGAATATTTTATGGCGTTACCGAGCAGATTTTCTATGGCCTGTTCCAATTTTTCACTGTCCGCAAATAATTCCACCGGCTCCTCAGGTAAAACAGCCTCAATCTTGTGTTTGGCATTCATTTCCTGAAAATATGGAATTATATTGTGAATCATATCGTGTACGTTAAACTTGGCTTTATTCAGGTTAAAGCCCTGTCCTGATTCTATACGGGAGATATTCAGAAGATCATTTATAATGACTGAAAGGCTAACGGCTTGATTGTTGATATGGGATAAAAACCTCTTCTTTTCCTCGGTGCTGAGATCATCCCGTGTGAGCAGTATTTCCGAAAAACCCCGAATTGACGTCAGCGGCGTTCTGAGTTCATGAGCCGAGGTGGAGACAAATTCTGTTTTCATCCTGTCGATTTCCCGATCGTGTGTAACATCATGCATGCTGGTGACAATCCCGGTTTCTTTACCTCCCCTGTCCTGAATAACTGATGTTTGGGCCTGAATTATCCGGTTCCGCCCCGAGCGGTCATGTTTTACTTCAAAATCGAACTGGTATCCCGTAATCATTTTTCCAAACGTGTACATGATCTTTTCACGTAAGGTCTTTTCCTCGATAACCATGTTAATAGGCTTATCGATAACCTCTTCCAGACGAATGCCCAGGAGCTCTTCCGCGGCCCTGTTTATTAACACAATTTTGTTGTCCGTATCGGTGACCATTAGACCATCGGCCACAGACTCAAGAATTACATCTATTCTGTCCCTGGCCTCTTGAGCTACATGAAGCGTCGCGTTGAGTTCACTGGTGCGTTCCTCCACCATCCGTTCCAGATTTCTGGAATATTCGTTAATTTTTATCTCCGCTTCTTTTCGATCGGTAATGTCCCGGTTGCTGACACGACGCCCCAGATAGGTCCCAGCCTCATTGTATACTGACCGGCACAGGTGTGAGAGCCAGCGTATTTCATTATTCCGGGTAATAATGCGGAATTCCAGGGAAACTATTCCTCTGTTTTCCAATTCATTTTGAAAATGATCGGTAACAACGCTTCTTTCGTCAGGGCGGACCATTGACAACATCAGTCCAGGGTCCTTCTTGAAATCTTCGGGCCGATAGCCGGAAATTCGTTCACACGATGGGGAGATATAAAGGTAGTTGCCATCCAGCCCAATCCACGATTCCCAATTATAGGTAAAATCGGCCAAGGTCCTGAATTGCTCTTCGCTTTTAATCAGGGATTCTTCAGCTTTTATCCGTTCCTGGATTTCCTTTTGCAGCTTTATGTTGGTTTGTTCCAGGTCAGCCGTTCGGGCTTTAACACGATTCTCGAGTTCCCGATTAGCTTCATGCATGTACAAAAACAGCCAAAGCACGGTGATGGATAGCATAATAACGATCAGGACGTAAAAATAGATATAGATGGCGGTAGAATACCAATTTGCGGAAATCTGACCGATTTTTTTGTTCTCATAAAATATATCGGAATTCAGCTTTGTCTGACGGATGAGGCCAATTTTTTTAAAAATACGGCCAATTGGTCCCCGAAGTTCACCCTCAACGTCGATGAATTTTTCTTGATCAATATCACTAACGGTTAGGCGCCTGTAGTTACGATGCGCGCTAACGAGCTTGAGAAATTCCGTCGGTCCCTGCGGTTCAAAATTCCAAAGCGAAATGGCCACTATTTGAGCGTAGGTGTCGAGATCCTTCTGTTCCTCAGTGATTAGATAGTGTTCATAGAGGAAGATAACGATAACAAAGGCGACGAGAAGCAAGGCCGAGGTGATAATTATAATTTTCTCTTTTTTCATACTATTTTATATTCTGCAGGATCCAACGTTTGAAAAACTCTGGATTTCTTTCACGATTCCTTCAACGAAGCTCCGTTTGGCCATAAAAATATCCTGTCTTGTTTTCTTTGATTACTTCTATTTTAGCCACCAGTTCGTATCGATTTCTGAAAAACTATCAGGGAGTGTCGGATTCTTCAATTTAAATAAGCGTCTGTTCCCAAAATTGGCTCTGCCTATAACCGCCTGATGATATTTTAAAAACACTTCCTTGAAGCTTCCGTCTTCCAAGGCTATCTTCAGTCCTTTTTCTATGGTGTCCGCCAGCTGTCTATTCGTTCTATTAACAAAAAAATATATGGGAAACGGATAATAAAGGGCCAGGTTCTCTTCTACCATTAAAGCCGGGTATATTGTACTTTTGCTTTTCACCTCATCCCAAGCTTCACTAATTCCTCTCGGGAAAAAATCAAACCTTTTCTTCATGAGCATCTTGAAGAGGTTTTCATAGGCGGCCACACCCACAACATTAATTCGGTTCGCTTTTAATATTTCATAATCAGCCCAATGAGAGCCAAATCCGGCCCTGAAATTCCGTCTTAATTCCTCAAAATCAGTAACTCCGGCAAAATGTTCTTTTGAGTCTTCATGAATCAGGAAAACTCTGTACCCTAGTATTCCCCTAAGTATGGGTATTCTTATAGGCAAATATTTCTTTTCTCTTTCTTGGTTGGTGGCGAGAAAAGCGACGTCCACCTCGTTGCCCGCGAGCAGGGCCATACCTCTGGCCTGTGTTACAGGCCTTCCATAGCTCCGTAGTTTGTATGCGCCCTTCGGCCTGACCGCTTTTTCCAAAGCGAGTTCAAGCAGTTTTACTCTATATTCATATCTGGGGTGTGTCTGGAAATATTTTATTTCAAGAGTCTTACCAAGGGAACTACCCGGTAGAAGTAGTATGATGCTTAAGCAGAATAAAATGTTTCTCTTCATTTAAAGGCCTCCTGCCTTAAAAGTTTACGGCAGGATAAATGTATTTTCCATTTTACATCACTTCTGCCATTTAAACTCTCAAGGCCTGATTAATACGCTGAGCAGCGTCCTTCAGCACAATAGGATAAGACTTTTGGAAATCAATTGATTAAGGTTCGGCTTTACCAATTCTGATGAATTTAAATAATCGATTTCAGCCTCGTTACTTTCTTATCTTCATAACTCAAGGCGGTCCCAGATGAGGTTAGGAGTATTTTGTCCTTACCTCTTAACCAATCGAAGACGGAACCAGCCGCGACAATAGATCGAAGAAAATGAGTACTCCCATGGCCACCAGGAAAAGGCCGGAAATAGGCTGAACCCAACGCATCCAGCGGCTCATTCCTCGAAAGAAGGATAAGAATTTTTCAAAAGCCAAGGCACTGGCGAAAAACGGTAGGCCCAAACCGAGGGCGTAAACTAACAGGAGAGAAAATCCTTGCATTAGACTGCTTTTAGTTCCGGCGAAGATGAGGATCGAAGCCAGGATCGGGCCCACACAAGGTGTCCATCCCGCACCAAAGGTCACGCCGACTATAAAGGACCCCGCTAGACCGGCCGGTTTATTTTGAAGCGTCAACCTTTTTTCCTTGAATAAAAATTTCGTCGGTATGGCCCCAGCCACGAAAAGCCCCAGAAGGATCACGATCACACCGCCACCCTGTCGAATAAGATCTTGATATTTAGCCGCGAATGAACCTAAGATTGTGATGGACATGCCTAGCGTGATAAAAACCACAGAAAAACCTATGATAAACAGTAACGAATGGCCCGCGGTTACCATCCGGATCCCTTTGCTTTTCTTCTCTACGATATCCTCATAGGAAAATCCGGTAATAAAAGACAGATAGCCGGGAATTAGAGGCAAAACGCAGGGTGATACAAAAGAAAGCAGTCCGGCCGTAAACGCTATTAAATAGCTTATCTCCTGGGACCCTTCACCCATCTCGATGATTCTCCTTAGTATCCATCAAAGCCCATATGATATTCAGCGGTTATCGGCTTTCCGGATATTTGAGATATCCATTTTCAGCAGCCCCACTATCTCTTTATAAAAGTCTTTGTAGTCCTCATTCGGAAGTCCGTGAGTCTTGACCACTATTCCAGGCTTTCTATTGGGATTCTGCCTTACAAAAACCGTAAATGGGGTGTACTTGTTACCCACCTCTTTGTGTACATCAAATTTTTCGTCCGGAATGATTGGATATAGCCCTCCTAATCCCTCACGGAATGCTTTTATATCTGAGGGTATATCTCCAATAAAAATACCTATCATCTTGATTCTTCCCTTTGTCTCAGGATTCGACTCGATAAGAGAATACACTTCATTGAAAACATCGACCATTTTTTGGCACACTCCGCAAAATACACTCCCTATCTCTACCACGACCAGATCGGCCTTGATATCAGAAATTTTAAACGGCTGACCCTCGGCGGTGCCGAGGTAAGCGGAGTCCTCGGAGGCGGCTGGAGCTTTTAGCATAACTTCAGGGAAATAATCGCCCTTCTTTAATATAGGCTTTATCTTCCCCCCGCCCGCCTTCACCGCGTGTACACTGGTCGCGGTCCCGATGAATAATACAATTATTAAAAGGGATAATATGGCCAAATAATTTTTCCGTCTCATGAGAATTCTCATTCAAAAAATGTTAAAGTAATAAAAAAGCCCGGGTCTGGTTACCCCAGCCTGCCGTCTTTTTTGGAATTACTGGGGCTTGCTACAGGTCCTGATCGCTTCACTCGTGTCCCGGCTCGCTCATTTTCCTCTCAGAATACTCTGAAGGCTCAGGAATTGATAATTTGAAAAGTATCGCCCGGCTCATCATGCTGGTTAAATATTGATTTTGCCGGCAGGCTCCATTCATTTACAGCCCAGGCAATTTCAATAAGTTTGGCTTCAGTCACGCCCTCGAAAAGATCTTCAGCCCCCCAGCTTATTTTCATTATTAATATGATTGCTCCTGGGGAGCCTTTCAAAATTTACATACGGCTCAGAATTAGTGCCTCTCATTGAACTCTTTCAGCTCACCTAAAAATTCTTCAACATTATTTAAGGCGCCGCCGTGGGTAAATAAAACCTTCCCGCTCCTATTATCGATCAGGACGGTATACGGGGTTCCCGGGCCGCCGAACTTTTTAAAGGCCACCCTTTTAGGGTCTGAAAAAAGTGGGAAGCGGACCCGCATTTGAGTCTTCCACACAGCCACTTTCTTGTCAGTATCTCCCACGCCCACACCTATCATCTTTAGATTACTCGCCAGATCAGAATCTCTTAAGATGAATTTAAACAGCTTGTTCACATTTGGAGCGGTTTTAAAACAAACTTTGCAAAGGGTGCTGAACACTTCGATTAGGACCAATTTTGAGGGGATTTGGGAAAGAGTAAAGGGTTCTTCCTGCTTAAGTCCCAGGTATTCCCGATCCGATTTAGACTTCGGAAAGTTCAGTT
>JAZGHI010000588.1:0-4676 GCA_036480955.1 Candidatus Adiutricales bacterium | reverse complement strand
TGAGCGCGAAGAATATGCCGTAATATCTGAGTTCAATGGGAAACCCAATAACCGGTATTACGGTTCTGAAAATGATGGGACTTACTTCGAATAAAAAGTAATTATCCATTCTTTCTTGTCTCCGTTCTATGAGAGTAGATCATGGCCGAAATAATAAAAGTATAAAGAATCAACCGTCTAATATCAAGCAGGTCTTATTGGGAAGATGCAAAAAAAAGAACAGAAAAAAACCGGCCTAAAAAATCCGATATTGAGAAGGTGAAATGAAGAGCCATAAATAATCTGACTCGCAAAAATCATTCTTCTTTTCCGGCTAGTTCCATTTCCATGTTGTGACCGTTATGAAGAATATTCCCGGCTAAGAAACTCGGCTCGTTGTCACCCAGGATACCCGGCAGCTCGCCTTTCAGCCGATGCATTTTTTTCCTCCCCACCGTTCAAGTCAGCGGTCAAGGCGATGTCCACTAATTGGAGGGTCAATGATGTTTTACCTTCCTCTCTCAGTTCTGTGTATCATTTGACAGGCCGCAATGGCTATGCTATTCGTCAACTGCCTCCGGGCGGTAAAAAAACTAAATATGACAGGAATATAGATGTGAACGATAAACAAAAACAACCGGACAAGATGGCCATGGATGACCGTTTCCGGTTCCGATGTCATCCACGTGTGGATTGTTTCACCACATGCTGTGCCGACGTGACCATCTTTCTGGGACCCTTCGATGTGATCAGGCTCAAAGAAAGACTCGGCTTGAGTTCGGAAGAATTTCTGGATAAATATACCCATTTCCTGGCCACACAGAAACAACTCGTCCCGGTAGTTGTATTGAAAATGCTTGAAGAGGGAGAAAAACCCTGTCCTTTTGTCTCGCCTGAAGGGTGCCAGGTTTATGAAGACCGGCCTTGGCCGTGCCGTATGTATCCGCTGGATATGGATCAGGATGAGAAATTTTCCATCATGGCCGAACCGGAAAAATGTTTGGGCCTGAATGAAGACCAGGAGTTGCGGATTATCGAGTGGCTGGAAGATCAGGGGATCATGGATTATCAGAGGGTAAATGGATGTTTTGCCGAAATAACCAACCACCCTAAACTGAAAGAGATAGACGTAACCAATCCTCAGGTTAAGAAGATGCTCATTATGGCCACTTATAATCTTGATAAATTCAGGGAATTTATTTTTGAAAGCAGTTTCCTGGACATTTTTGATCTGGAGGATAATTTTATGGAACTGCTTAGAGTGGATGATACCGAGCTTCTGCGGTTCGGAATAGACTGGATCAAATTCGGCCTGTTCGCTGAGAAAACCCTGAAAATTAAACCTGAGGTTATGGAAGCCCGGCAGAAACAGGCCGCCGAGGCTCAAAAAGAGCCAGCCAAGTGAGCGTAACGGAACGGCCGGGCAGCATTTTCCAGCCCCTCGAAAATGACTGCTTCGGTTTCGCCTGCCATCCCCGGGTCGCTTGTTTCAATGAGTGCTGCGCCCGCCTGACCCTGACCCTGACCCCATACGACATTCTCCGCCTGAAAAACAGGCTCGGAATCAGTTCGGCCGGTTTTCTCGATGAATATACCGAGACCGGGGTTGAGGAAAAGCGCCGATTCCCGAGCGTTCAGCTTAAAATGTCTGACCAGGAAGGAAGGCCATGCCCGTTCGTCTCTGCCAATGGCT
The DNA here is from genome assembly GCA_036480955.1 of Candidatus Adiutricales bacterium. Lineage (GTDB taxonomy): Bacteria > Desulfobacterota > Desulfarculia > Adiutricales > JAFDHD01 > JAZGHI01. The sequence continues at coordinate 3,004 of JAZGHI010000588.1, read as the reverse complement.
GCACAGTCTATGAAGACCGGCCCGGAGCCTGCCGGATATACCCTTTAGGTCGAGGTTCCGCCAGTGGAGGGCGAGAAATTTTTTTCCTGGTAAAAGAGGACCATTGCCGGGGATTTGACGAAGAGCGGAACTGGACCCGTGAGGAATGGATGTCGGACCAGGGCCTGACCATCTACAATCGTTTCAACGACATGTGGATGGAAATAATTACTTCCCGGGCGTCACTCGGACCACCGGAACAGGCCATGAAGAAGGTCCAGATGTTCTTCATGGTCTCCTATAATCTGGACAGATTCCGTGATTTCGTGACCAGAAGCGGATTCCTGGAACGGTTTGATATTGACGCTGAACTCATCGGAATGATTCGTGAAAGTGATGAGGCCCTTCTGGAGCTGGGCTTTCAATGGCTTAAATTTTCTCTGTTCGGGGAAAAGACACTGGCTGTTCGCCCTTGAACCGGTAATTGTCCGAAATAAATCCCGAAGGAGGGTATCGGGAACTCAATCAGGAAACTTCCGGTTTCGGTTTAATATACCCTGCCCGATCCTTGATCATTTCATCGATTTCGATTCGATTCTCCCTTAGAAATTCCACAGTCCGGTTTACTTGCGCCTCCAAACGCGCTCTATCCCCTGATTTTATGACCTCTCCGTGTATCAAGAGGCCCTTTTGGTGCAGATAGTTTACGATTGTGTCATCAGCGTCTAGTGTGACCGCGAATTCATTTCTTAAAAATTCCAGAAAATCACCGAATTGAGTAGGATGTTCCAGAAGTTCCAGGGGAAGGTCCAGTTCCAGGCTGAGAGGTTTAGCCAGGCTTGGATTTATCTGAGACCCGCCCAAAAAATCCAATACATGGGCTAATTGATGGCAAATGGTTGAATCGGTCACACCAGGACTGAGCGCCAGGTAAATATGGCCGGGGTCTGCTTGCAGGGTCTTAATCGGATTTACCATCTGCCCGGCGCTTGTTCGATCAAGGTCCGGCGGAATCTTTTTTTGGCCCAGGCCCAATTTGAGGTAGGCTTTCAAATCTATGGCCTTAACCCCCGCCTTGGTCCCGGTCAATTTGTGTATGTCCAGACTCTCGGTGATCTCTTTAAACCGGCCGTAGCTCACTTCCGGCAGGGAGGTTATCCTCTGCGCCGCATCATTGGGGAGTTGTTCCATCAACTCCTGCTCGCGGTCAAGGTGGCATTTTTTATATTTTTTACCGCTGCCGCAAGGGCATGGATCGTTTCGTCCTATGGGTTGCATTGATTTTTCCTTTTCTTCTCTCGCTCTTCGGAGACATACTCGATTAAAACCCGAAAAGCAACTCTCTTCACCAGCCGGGAAGGTGAATCGCTCTGATACGGGCCACTGGGTATCAAGGGCAAAATAACAAAACTCGAAGCCATATCCGTGGAATTAAATCCGGATAATGAACAACCCCGCGGCAAGCCACGGGGTATCACCCGGAAAAACCCGATCGAGAGACGAAGCAAGCTTCGGGAAATTAAACCCCCAGTGGGGGATTAAAATGTGATAAAATTGTTATCGTCTGTTTTAAGGAGACTCGAGATGGGAAGCTGCAAAGAAAGAGTACGGGATTTCCTCACCGGCCGTCTCATTCCATATTCCGATGATGAATACATTCGGCAGGACATGGAACACCTGCTGGTAGAAGACAAAGGTTTTCCAGCGGAAACGATACGCGTCGGCCATCCTTTCGAAGTTGAGATTGATGGTGAAAATCATCAGGATCAGTTGGACCTGCTGATATTTGAGAAAGACCGGCCTTATATGGCCATCAAATGCAGCCGGGGATCCCTTGTGACCAGGGAACGTGAGGCCTTGGCCGCTTCGAGGCTGGCCTGCGAGATCCAGGTCCCCATCACCGTGGTCACCAATGGTGAAGACGCCGAGGTTCTGGACACCTTATCCGGCCGAGTCCTCGGCCAGGGTATAGCCGCAATTCCCGACGCGGCCAGGGCTGAGATTGAAATAAATGACATGTCCTTTCTTCCTCTCCCGGAGAAAAATCTGGAAAAAGAAAAACGGATCCTTAGGGCTTACGCTGCTTTCCAATGCCCGACAGATTGCTAGCGATTTAATATCTTTCTTTCCTTGAAACAGGTTTAGGACCCGTAAATCAGCTCCATCCCTCCCCTTTTCCCTTGACCGAATCCGTTAGAGTGCTATCCTGCCTTTTGCTGTTTTCACCTCCCTCTTTTATTTTTCGGCTTTTTTGAGCTTCACCGTGAGGCCGCCGAAGCACACCTCTTACCAGGTGGATTAACCTTGCTCCATTATCCTGGCCCGGAGGTTTTGGGCCCGTATGCGAACCGTCCTGGCCACCACCTCTGAAAATGTCTTCCACGGATAAATTCGTGGGTTCACATGTTTAATTAACTGCTGGTAAAAAGGATTGTTTTGCTGGCCTTCATAGGTTGCTTCCTCTACTCTCACCGCATAACTGCCTGGTCCGGCGTTCTCTTTATACATACTCAGTGAGGCTACATTTAATTCCTTATCGACGAGAACCACGGATCCCCCGTGTAGAGGCTCGGGATTGACACTCTCCACGATCCATCCACCGGTGTTGTAGACATTAACCCATCCGGGATACTTATCGAAGTTCATGTCTTCCTGAAACGGCTTATGAGTATGGCCGAATACAAAAGTCATATCGCCTAACACCTCGGCCTTATTCTGCTCGTTAATCTCCATTTCCCCTTGAATCTGTCTATATACGGGCCCGTTGAAATAGGCCCTAAAACCTTTCTCCGCTGACATGCTCAATGGATAGTCTGTTTGAGTCCTTTCCAGGCCGGCCAGGCTGTTTACGCCCCAACCAAGAGCTCCCTTTCATAATTCGGCCGCCGCAAAATCCCATCCCGGTAAATCATACCTGTCTGCCAGGTTATCGACCATATTATTCAGGAGCTTTTTTAGCGCCTCCCGATCGTGCAGCTTCTCGTATATCCTTTCAATGTCTTTACCCGCCTCACCTGACCGGCCC
>JAZGHI010000587.1:0-5952 GCA_036480955.1 Candidatus Adiutricales bacterium | reverse complement strand
TGTCGGCGATTTGAGCTACTGCCGGTATGGTGGTTAACAATACGATTGAAAAGCAAAAAATCATCAATTTTGTCATACTAATCTCTCCTCTGATTTATAAAAAAACTGCCGCATATAATTAAGATCAGAGATAGGGAAATTCATCCGGAAAATTACAAAAAAATCCCCGGGCCAATGCTACTAGCCCGGGGATCCCGTTTTCGTCCTCGGAAAATTTTCCTCTCGACCCTGGTCCGCGAGGGTAAAAAGCAATTCAATTTCAGGGCAGGTCTTCTGGTTCCCGGATCATCCTACCGGCCGCCCCTTCCCATCCTTTTCGGACAGTGGTAAATAGCGGCTTTTGTCCCCGGTTACAGCGGCGGGTCCACGACGGCTTTTCACCGTCTTCCCTATTAAAGCCTTAAAAGGCTACCCTGTGCATTAATTTAAGCACAAACGTCTTCTCAAAGTCAAGACAAGACTCAACCACATGAAAACCGCTTTTTCAATTAACGATTAAATCTATGGAAATACAGACTAATAGTGGGATTGAAGGTTGCCGTATTGGCTAGTCTTCTGTAGGGGGAAATGAATTCCTCACCGAGTGTCTGACCTCGGCTTCAATAAATTTCCGCAAGGTCTCTTCTTCTTCAGAGTTTAATTCGAACGAAACCCCAAGATGGTAGGCTTGGCCATCGTCGTAGCTTTTGGTTAATCGAATACTCCTGGCCTTTAGATTGATTCTGTTATCATGAACGCTTTGCAAAATTATCTCCAAGATCTTGCCCAATTCGACCAGTTCTTCGGTCCGGTAGAGTAAACCTCCCTGGCCTATATTTTGGGCGGTGCCACGTTTGAAATCCTCTTTGTCTTTCATCTTATCCAGTCGGAAAAGAATGTCCGAATATAAAGGATAACGGATATGCTGACGCTTGTCTGGTTCCGATAAGACTACCTTGTTTCGGCCCTTTTCCTTGCTTTGGTAAAGAGCTACGTCCGCCCTCTGGAAAAGGTCCAGTCCGTCTTGGCCGTCAACGGGAAAATTAGCAACACCGATACTTACCGTAAAGTTGCCCGAAGGCAGTCTTTCTTGTCCGGGAAAAGTATGGTTCTCCACGGCCTTACGATGGCGCTCAGCGACGAACTTGGCCTCTTCCGTGTCGGAGAGAGGAAGGATGATCACGAATTCATCACCACCGTATCGAATAACGTGGTCTATGATCCGGCCGGTTTGATACAGGAGCCTGGCCAGGTCGGCCAACGCCCGATCCCCGGCATGGTGGCCAAGGATATCGTTGAAGGCCTTGAAATCATCAACGTCTATAATTAACAGCGAAAAAACCCGGCCAAATCTTCTGGCGTATTCAACCTCTTTTTTTATGACCGAATTGAAAAAGCGACGATTGTAGAGGCCGGTCAGCTCATCCAAAAGGATGGATCTTTCTTTCTGCTGGAAGAGATTGGCCTCGACAAAAACCAAATTTTTTAACATGGGGCGGATGTTGGTAAAATAATCGCAAAGAGCCACGCGAAGACCGACCTCACGGTTTAAAGCCTTATTAAGGACCAACCGGTGGTCAAGTATCTTGTACCAGTGCTGCCTGGCCTCATCCGGCTCGAAGTCAATCTGCGTCAATAAATATAAAACCTCCGCGTTTATTTTCCGGCCGAATTTTTGTTCGACCTGACGCCAGTCATCGGGAGAAAGTTTCAGATCGGATGTATCTTCATTAATAAACTCAACCAGCACCTTGAGCGCCAGGGTATTTTTATTCAACAAATCCATAGAGCCTTGGTTTTCAAATGAAGAGTACAAATTTTTTATCCCGGCCGATTTCCTTTTAAAAACAGGTCTTTTTTTAAAAAATGGTTATGAATAATCTTCTTTATCGTCTTATTATATATCTATTTGCCCTAAAATTAGATTAGAGTCAATAAGAAGAAAGTATGATTTTTCAGCCCTCTCAATCTCAAAACCATTCTAATCACCAAAACAATTCAAAAAAACTCCCTGTTTTCAAAATATTACGAGGTAACCCTCAAAAATTAGGTACACCAATCACAATGTTTGAATTGCGCCTAAAAAAGTGGTAAATAATCCAGAAGAGGGCCGATTTTTCCAGGTTTTCCCAGTTTTGGCTTGACGGAATAGGAAACGAAATAATAAGCTTGATCAAGATTGTTAAATGCCGCATAAGAGTTTTAAAGCGTCTTTGATTTACAGCCGTTGCGTCAGACGTTTTTCGCGGGCGCATCTAAAGCTGTTATAAAGGATTAAAACAATCCTGTGGTGTGATTTTTTAGAAAAACACAAAAACGGTGGAAAGGACTTCGATGAATAAACTGCTCTGCTTCGCGCACCGGGGCGCTTCCGGCCACGAATTCGAAAACACGATACCGGCCATTAAAAAAGCCATCGCCATGGGAACAGACTGGATCGAAATAGATGTGTTCCAGGTGGAGGGTGAGTTGATAGTGTTTCATGATGAAACCCTGGAACGTGTCACCAACGGCGAAGGACGTGTTGTGGAAAAGTCCCTCAATTATCTTCGATCCCTGAAGGTTGATGGAAAGGAACGAATACCTCTTTTAAAGGAGGTCACTGAGGTGATCGCGCACAAGTGCGGTCTCAATATTGAGCTCAAAGGACCGGACACCGCTGAAAGTGTGGTGTCGGCCATATTGAATTTAGTTAAGAATGATGGATGGCGCCTTGACCAGCTTCTGGTCTCGTCCTTCAATCACAAGGAATTGGCCAAGGTGAAACGTCTGCTGCCGGACCTCCAAATCGGGGCTATTTTGTCTTATATTTCTGAGGACTGGACCAGACTGGTTAAGAAGCTTGAGGCCTATTCCGTGCATCCCCATATAAAATATGTGACTGAAGATTTAGTGCAATTCGCCCATGAAATGGGACTCAAAGTCTTCGTTTTCACGGTAAATAAAGTGGAAGGAATTGCTTCCATGGCCAGGATGGGCGTGGACGGTGTATTCACGAACTACCCGGAACTTGTAAAGCCCACTTCCTAAGAATACCGGAATTCAGGTTTTAGGCATTCAGATATCTTACAGAAATCATGAATCCGAAAGGAAAAATTATATGAATTCAGTTTCAGAAATGGAGCGCATTTGCTATACACCAGCGGTTGAACTGGCCGAAATGATACGTAAAAAAGATATTTCGCCGGTCGAGGTGGTAAACACATTTTTTAAACGTATCGAGGAGCTTAATCCCAGAATCAATGCCTATTGTACCTTGACCATGGAATCAGCCCTCCGGGAGGCCGAACGAGCCGAGCAAATGGTCATGGCCGGAGAGGATCTGGGCTTGCTGCATGGTCTGCCTTATTCCATCAAAGACCTGGTATATACCAAGTCTGTCCGGACCATGCAGGGCTCTAAAATTTATGAGGAATTTGTTCCGAAAGAAGACGCCCCCCTGGTTGAGCGCCTCAAGGCCGCCGGGGGAATTATGCTGGGCAAGACAACTACCCCTGAATTCGGTCACAAGGCGGTAACAGATTCAAAAGTGACTGGAATCACACGCAATCCCTGGAATCTCGAAATGACACCCGGCGGTTCAAGCGGCGGGGCCGGGGCGCAGGTGGCGGCCGGGATGGGTCCTCTGGCCGTTGGAACGGACGGTGGCGGATCAATAAGGATACCCTCCTCATTCTCGGGGATATTCGGGCTGAAACCTTCTTACGGCCGTGTGCCGGTTTATCCGGCCAGTGTCTTGGATTCTCTTTCACATTGCGGGCCCATGACCCGGACGGTAGCCGACGCGGCTCTCATGCTGTTCGTGATGGCCGGACCACACCCGGCCGATGCCCTCTCACTCGAAGCCCCGCCGGCTGATTACACCGGCAGACTGGACCAAGGTATTAAAGGACTGAAAATAGCGTGGAGTCTGGACCTGGGTTCCTTCCCTGTTAATCCGGAAGTTGCGGCTATCACCAGTGAAGCGGCGCGCGCCTTTGAAGAATTGGGCGCGAGTGTTGAGGAAGTAAATCCCGAGTTTGAAAACACAGGCCGGACTTTTGGAACTTTCTGGCTGGCGGGTATGGCCGGCCGTCTGGAGGATCTCCTCCCCGAATGGGAAGACAAAATGGATCCATCCCTGGTCCAGATGGTAAAAACGGGAATGAATCTCAAGGCGACTGATTTCGTAAAGGCCCAGATTAAACGCAGCATGTTCCGGGACCGCGTCAGGCGTTTTTTTGAACAGTATGACCTTCTGCTCACGCCAACCCTTCCCATCACGGCCTTTAAAGCAGACCTGCCGGCGGAAGAGGCCCTTAAAAATGAGGTGGTTGACTACCGCAATTGGACACCTTTCTCCTCACCGTTTAACCTGAGTCAAAACCCGGCGGCTTCAGTCCCGGCCGGTTTCTCGAAAGCCGGTCTACCCGTCGGGCTTCAAATCGTTGGTCCGCGGTTTCAAGACTTGACCGTCCTTAAGGCCTCGGCTGCCTTCGAATCAATCCGGCCCTGGCAGAAACACCGGCCGGCCCTGTAAATTTATTAAGTAGTCGTTGAAGAGGGGTCTTTTCCAGGGTCAATCACCAACTATTAACCATTAAAATAAATATTACACCTTAAAATCCGGTAATTTCGTAAAATTTACAGTGGAAAAATAATCCTCAATACTTTCCGCCCTCCGGATCTCAACCACATCTCCATTTTCCCGTAAAAGCAATTCCGCGGACCGAAGTTTTGAATTATAGTTGAATCCCATTGAATGCCCGTGAGCGCCAGTATCATGGATTACGATCAAATCGCCAATATCGATTTTTGGCAAAGGTCTATCAACCGCGAACCGATCATTGGGTTCACATAAGGATCCGGTAACATCGTAGGTCTGGTCGTGCGGGTCATCTTCCTTCCCGACTACCGTAATATGATGGTAAGCCCCGTACATTGCCGGGCGCATCAAGTTGGCCATATTCGCGTCAAGACCCACGTGCTTGTTATAGGTATCTTTTATATGAAGCACTTTAGATACCAGGTAACCATACGGTCCGGTGATTGCTCGCCCACATTCCATATAAATCGCCAATGGAGCAAGACCGTTCGGCCCAATCATATTATGATAGCAGTTTTCGATTTCCCCGCCCGCGTAGGCCAGGTCAACGGCCTCTTCTTCAGGTCTGTAAGGGATACCAATCCCGCCGCTCAAGTTTACAAACTCCACCTTTATACCAAGTCTTTCCTTTATCTCCTTGGCCAGGCTAAACATCATTGAGGCGGTATCGATGAAATATTGAGGCTTAAGCTCGTTGGAGGCAATAAAGGTATGTATCCCAAACCGGCTGGCTCCTTTTTGCCGCAGTTGTGAAAGCCCATCAAATATCTGTTCCCTGGTAAATCCAAATTTAGCCTTTTCCGGATTTCCCATGATAAAGCTGCCTTCGCGAAGTTTACCAGGATTATACCGGACCGAGATAACATCAGGAATGCCGCCGTTTTTCTCAAGAAACGGTATGTGGCTTATATCATCAAGATTAATAATCGCGCCCAATTCCCTGGCCTTTATATATTCATTAGCCGGAGTGTCGTTTGATGAGAACATAATTTCATCCCCTGTTATTCCCACCATTTCAGACAGGATAAGCTCGGGCAATGAACTGCAGTCCGTCCCAAATCCTTCACTTTTCAGGATTTTTAAAATAAACGGATTAGGAGTCGCTTTAACGGCAAAGTATTCTTTAAATCCCTTGTTCCACGAAAATGATTTAAGCAGACATCTGGCATTTTCCCTGATTGCTTTTTCGTCGTATATGTGAAACGGCGTCGGGTATTGATTAACCATATCTTCCAATTGTTTGGAACTGAATGGCATATTTTTTGATCCCATTATTTTTCCTCATCTAACCTAGGGTTTTTATCGTCATACTCTCTGGCTGGAGACCAAATCCTGTTTTTATCCTGCTGGAAACCTCATTATCACAGATTCTCTCGCCTACATCACCA
>JAZGHI010000586.1:0-2994 GCA_036480955.1 Candidatus Adiutricales bacterium | reverse complement strand
ACTTGTAAATAAAACGAGACTACACCGAAAGTTCCGATTCTGCAAGATAAAGGAGTTATAGATTGAACTTATATAATGGACACATGAGATATGTACTAGCTACACGTGAAAACGGCGGACGTTGACGATCACAGGGAAAACCTTTATCCTGTCTGGACCAATTGATCAGAAACACCTGATCATGTTCATCTATCTGGATAAGGAAATTAATCTTTGAATCTAGCCGGTATCTTAGAATACTCGGCCCGCTTCTTCCCGGAAAGAACGGCGGCCATTTCTCAAGGACGCGAGATCAGTTACGCTTTTCTTAATGAGGAAGCGAACCGGGTGGCCTCCGGCCTGGCAAGACTGAATATCCGCCCCGGAGACAACGTGGCCATATGCCAGCCCAACGGTATTACCTGGATAGCCGCGTATTTCGGTATACTGAAGACCGGAGCCACGGCCGTGACCCTTTTTTCCGGTTTAAGCGAAGCTGAACTCAATCAGTTGCTGGATGACGGCAGACCCAGGGCCATATTCATGGACCCGGGCAGACTCAGTTGTCTCGAAGTCTTACGAAAAAAACCCTATTTAGAAAACGTAATCTGCGCTGGCGGTGATATATCCTATGAACAGCTTATTGAAACTGGACAAGCCGAATTCCGGACTATAGACCGCGACCGTTCGGACACGGCGGCTATACTTTATACCGGCGGCACCACGGGCAGACCCAAGGGGGCCATGCTGTCCCATGAAAACATTCTGACTTCGGCCAGTAACGTGGCTGTCCAGGAACGTTCCACGGAAGAAGACAGGGCCTTATGTTTCCTGCCGCTCAATCACGTCTTCGGTCAAATCCACATCATGGCCTCGACCATTTACTCGGCGGGTTCGCTGATTATTCTGCCGTCTTTTGATCTGGATGAAGTATTGGACTGTATCCGTGATTATCAAGTCACTAAGTTTTATTCCGTGCCGACCGTCTATGTTCGGCTGCTGGCCGTAAATGGTCTGAAAGAGAGGTTGAAATCCATCAGATACTGCTTCTCAGCCGCGGCCAGCATGGCCCAGGAGCTGGTCAGACAATGGAAAGAGGTAACCGGTCTGTCCATTTATGAAGCCTACGGCCTGACTGAAAGCGCCTCCATGGTTACCTATAACCATTATAACCGGCATGTGGTGGGCTCGGTCGGTACACCGGTGGGAACGGTGGAAGTGGCTATACGTGATCCCAAAGGCAAGGATCTGGATACCGGTCAGGAGGGTGAGATATGTATCAGGGGTCTAAGTATCATGAAAGGCTATCTGAACCAGCCGCGGGCCACGGCAGATGCTTTCCGGGGTACCTGGTTCCGTACCGGTGACGTGGGTTTGCTGGATGAGCAGGGATACTTGTACATCATTGACCGGATAAAGGACTTGATAATCACCGGCGGTGAAAACGTTTACCCCAGTGAGGTGGAAGAGCTGTTATACGAGCGTTCCGAAGTTGAGGAATGCTCGGTTATCGGACTGCCGGACCCGGAATATGGCGAGAGGGTTACGGCCGTGATTGTAACCAAGGCAGGTACAAAACTAAAATCCGCTGAACTGAAGGAGTTTTTAAAAGAACGGCTCTCTTCATACAAGGTCCCCAAAGAATTTCTGACCGTGGACGAGCTTCCGAAAAACGCGGCCGGGAAAATACTGAAGCGGGAACTTAAAAAGAACTTCACGGCCTAAAATCCCATCGATGAAGGCGCTTATGACGGACAGGGAGGAGAAGTCATCTCCGAGAACTGGAATATGGACAACATAAACCGGGACCCCTGGGCCGGTGCGCCCATGATCCGGACCGCGGAGAATGTGGCTGGAGAAGCCGGGAGCTAACGCGGAAGAATTAGCCGGGCATGGCGACCATGCCGGTTGAGACTGCTGAAGCATAAAATCGAACGGCTCAGAACGGATCTGATCCAGGTCTAAGGATCACTCGCCCCGGTTCAGTATCTCCACCGCTTCATCGAGAGACACATCTTTGTGTATCAGGGCGCGGACGGCCTTCATAATGGGTACCGGTCTCGGGCTTTGGAAAATATTCCGGCCCATGACGATACCCGCCGCGCCTCCGTCCAGGGCTCCCCGGATCATGGCCAGGGTATCCTCGTCCGTCTCACACTTGGGCCCGCCGGCGATGACAATCGGCACCGGGCAGCCTGCCGTGACTTTGTCGAAATCATCAGCCGTATAATAAGTCTTGACCATGTCGGCCCCGTGCTCCGCGGCCACACGGGCGCTCAAAGCTATGAATTTCGGATCCTGGGTTTTTTCCTTGGCCTTGCCCACACCGATCACCCCGATTAAGGGAATCCCCCACCTCCGGCAATCCTCGGCTACTTTAGCCATGTGCCTTAAGGTGTCATGCTCATTCGGTGAGCCGATATAAGCCGAACAGGCTACGGCGTCCGCCGAAAGTGACAGCAGTTCCTCTATGGAGGCCGTGCCCAATTCGCGGGTTATGTCCGGTCCGGCAATGGTGGCCCCGCCGCTGGCCCTCAGTATAATACCCTTATTGCCCCGGGGCTCATAAACATGGGTAAAAACGCCTTTGGTCATCAGCCAGGCGTCGGTATATTCGTCCAGATTCTCGAAGACCACACTTAAATTTTCAAGGCCGGTAATGGGACCGAGAGCCATACCGTGGTCAACGGCCACAATCAGGCTCCTCCCGGTCTCGGGTTTTATAATTCTGGAAAGTCTATTCTGCTTGCCTTTCATAAGAAATTTCTCCTTGGAGCGATTCCCTTTTTATTAAATTTGGTTCTTCTCCAATTTAGTTGGAGAACAGGGTTCGAGGATTCAAGGGGTCAAGGGTCCAAGCGTTTGTTCAAGCGTTTGTACACCAACGATTTTATCAGCGCTTTGAGCATCCTTTAATTCTCGTTACAGGGCAGAGCCCTGTAACGAGATGAAAAAATGACTTTTGCCAAACTTTCAGATCTCTGTAATCCTTAAGCATTTCACTCGAATCCTTGG
>JAZGHI010000585.1:0-12823 GCA_036480955.1 Candidatus Adiutricales bacterium | reverse complement strand
ACTGATAACGGTTTTTCACTTCATGAAAAATTGTTTAGACCGCATGTAATCCCGACAAATCGGGATTACCGAGTATTTCGAGGACTAAAGCCACTGCAGCCGAAGCCGAAGTGGCAGCTCAAAATTCGAGCGCGACTAATTCATACGGCCGAAGGTCATATGAATATTCCTGAGAAAGAAACCTTCGGTTTCTTTGATGAGTTGGGCCAAAGGACGAAGTTTTACAGAGGTCTCAAAATACCCACCGTAATAACAACCAGGCGGCGATCAAGAAGATTCCTTCATTAATTCGCCTCGAGCCCCCGAATAGGTCCTGAATCCACCGCTTAAGTTCCTGGATTTGAACCCATTTTGGACTAGAATACGATGGCCGATATAAGCTCTCAGGCCCACGGCACAATAAGGGATATAGTTTTGGTCCCTGTCGAGTTCAGGCAGTTTATCACGCAGATCATTCAACGGGACATGCAGCGAACCCTCAATCTTTCCGGAGGCATCCCGCTCGGACCTGTCCCTGAGATCGAGGACGATACTATCTTCCCTATCCTGCTCTAAAAGCTCTTTTAAATAAACGTTTTCCACGTCGCCCTTCAGGATATTGGCGGCTACGAAGCCGGCAATGTTTACCGGGTCCTTGGCCGATGAATACGGTGGAGCATAGGCCAGTTCCAGTTCCTCCAAATCATAAACCGTCATCTGTCCCCGCAGGGCGGTGGCCAATACATCAATGCGTTTGTCAACCCCTTTCTCACCTATGATCTGAGCGCCAAGTATCTTCCCGTCTTCCGGTGAAAACACCAGCTTTATAGACATAGTTTTGGGATCAGGATAATAACCGGCGTGTGAGCTGGAATGCGTATAGCTTACCACATAGGGTATGTCTACTTTTTTCAAGGTTTTTTCACTGGCGCCGGTAAGGGCCACGGTCAGATCAAATATTTTTACCACGGCTGTACCTAAGGTGCCTCTAAATACCGATTTTCGTCCCATGGCGTTATCGGCGGCGATACGGCCCTGTTTATTGGCCGGACCGGCCAGGGCGGTCATGGCCGGTTGTCCTGTCACCAGATCCTTTGTTTCGACGGCGTCACCTACGGCAAAGATATCGGGATCAGAAGTCCGCATACCCTCGTCCACGATTATTCCACCGCGTCCACCCAGGTCGAGACCGGCCTCCCTGGCGAGTTCGTTTTCCGGTTTTATGCCGATCGATAAGATGACCATGCCGGTTTCAATCTCCAGGCCGGCATTGGTGGAAACCAGAAGACGGTCGGATTTCTGAGAGAAAGATTTTACCCCATCGCCTAGCACGCAGGTTACGCCTTTTTCCTTTAAATAAGCCTGAACAATGCCCGCCATCTCCGGATCCAAAGGAGCCAGGACCTGATCCAGCATCTCGACTACGGTCACCCTGAGTCCTCTTTCAGCCAGGGTCTCGGCCATTTCCAATCCTATGAAACCGCCGCCTATGATCACACCTGACTGAGGATTCTCGGCGTTTATGAACGCCTTGATATTGTCGGCGTCCGGAATGGTCCTCAGGCTGAAAATGTTATCCAGTTCGATACCCTCAAGTGGAGGTTTCAGCGGTTTGGCCCCCGGGGACAGAATAATTTTATCGTAACTCTCCCGATAGGTTTCACCCTTTTTATGATCCCTGGCCTGCACCTGTTTTCGCTCCCGGTCTATGGAAACAATTTCAGTGAAAGTTCTGACATCGATCTTATACCGCTTGCTAAAGAACTTGGCGGTGGTAACCAGCAGATCGTTTCTTTTCTTTATAATTTCCCCGATATAGTAAGGTAGTCCGCAACTGGCAAATGAGATAAATTCCCCTCGTTCGAATAGGATGATTTCAGCTTCCTCGTCCAGTCTCCGCGCTCTGGCCGCGGCCGTCGCCCCGCCGGCGACACCCCCTTTGATGAGCAGCTTTACAGCCATATTTCTTCCTCCAGCAAGAGTATCTTCCAACAAACCTTTATAAAAAAACCGCGTGCATACCGCGCGGGTTTTATTTCATAACACAGCTTGGGGCATAAGTCAGGGATTATATAAGAGGTCTTAAGTGCTGTTCGATTTCGCTTTTAGGGAGGGCTCCCACAACCTTATTAACCTCTTTCCCGTTTTTGAAAAAAAGCATCGTGGGTATGCTTTGGATGGCATATTTTGAGGCCGTGGCCGGATTTTCATCCACGTTCAATTTCGCGATCTTGACCCGTCCGGCGTACTCCGAGGCCAACTCTTCTAGCACTGGAGCCACCATTTTGCAGGGACCGCACCATGGAGCCCAGCAATCTAAAAGGATCGGACCGGGATGCTTTAGAATCTCATCTTGAAACGTGCTATCAGTTATATCCACCGGACGGTCACTTACACCGGCCGCTGGTAAACCCTTTCCGCACTTGCCGCACTTTGGCCGGTCGTTAAGCCTCGATTTGGGGATTCTGTTCTTAGTTCCGCAACCGTCACATTTAATTATGAAATTGTCTTGAACCACAACCGGCTTACCCCATTTCGGCAGTACTCATCGATACCGTAGATTTAATAATATCACACAAATGGGATTAACGCATCCTTAAGCTCTTGCCCAACCGGATTACGTTCCAGCTGAGCTTGGGTATCTCGGCCAGAATCCGCCCCGATTCCAACACCGCGCTGCCGTGTGTGTGCGGAACGACCTCGTGGGGATTATCGGCGGTATTTCTGGCTTTAATGTCCTCATGTTCGAGGACCAGGTGCTGAAGAATCATATACTCATCAAAGCTTCTCACATCGACCTGTAAGTCCAATGGGCCTTCCTGGTCCCGATTCACCGCGAAAATTGTCAGTTCCTCTTTTTCTTCATTAAAAACAGCCGTAGCGTCGAGAATTGGAACGTCGCCGTAGGTGGCGTTATCATAGACCGGAGAATCGATAACCGGTCTCAAAGCCTGCCCTCTGCCGTACAGAGAAGTGTGGAGAAAAGGATAAAAGATGGTCTGACGCCAGGCCGGACCTCCTTTCACGGTCATTATCGGAGCGATAACGTTTACCAGTTGGGCCAGACAGGCCACTTTAACCCGGTCGGCGTGTTTGAGAAGCGTAATCAACATCAAACCCACCAGCAGGGCGTCTTCGAAAGTATATATGTCCTCCAGTGACGGCGGGGCCACTGACCAGGGCTCGATCCGGGTATCCGGCTGTCTTGAATGATACCAGACGTTCCACTCATCGAATGAGATATTAATGGTTTTATTCTGCCGCTTTTTTGCCTTGATGTAATCACAGGTGGCGATAACGGTATTCAGGTACGAATCCACGTTTATGGTGTTGGCCAGAAAGGTCCCGATATCGTTTTCATAATTTGCAAAATAGATATGCATGGATATGTAGTCAACATGGTTGAACGTCTTATCCAGAACAGCAGCCTCCCACTCGGGATAGGTGCGCATCATTGTGGATGAACTCCCGCAGACTACCAGTTCGATTGAAGGATCGACCATTCTCATAACCTTGGCCGCCTCCCGGGCCAGCTTCCCGTACTCTTCGGCCTCCTTGTGGCCGATCTGCCAGGGACCATCCATCTCGTTGCCAAGGCACCAGGTCTTTATACGGTGAGGCTCGGCATAACCATGTGATTTTCTCAGATCGCTAAGATAAGTCCCACCCGGATGATTGCAGTATTCGATGAGGTTTCTAGCGTCATCAACTCCTCTTGACCCCAGATTGACGGCCATCATGACCTCGGCGCCCACCCGGTCCGCCCAGGAGACGAATTCGTTTGTCCCAAATTCATTAGTCTCGACCGTCCGCCAGGCCAGTTCCAACCGGCGCGGCCGTTTTTCTTTCGGGCCTACGCCATCCTCCCAGTCATATCCTGAGACAAAATTCCCGCCAGGGTATCTGACCAGGGGAACCTTCAACTCTTTTACCAACTCAATGACATCCTGGCGGAATCCCTGGCCGTCAGCTTCGGGGTGGTCCGGCTCATATATCCCGCCGTATACCGCGCGGCCCAAGTGCTCGATAAAGGACCCGTAAATTCGATCGTCAATTTCACCGATCTTAAAATCCCGGTCGACTATCATCGCGGCTTTCTTTTTATCAACCATAAGTACTCTCTTTCGCGGGTTTTTCAATCACGAGTGCTGCAACTATCTTTCTAACTATACTTCTGACGATGTTTATGACCGAAATTCACGGCTTCGTCCAGAAAGGCCTCAATATTTTCAATCGGTGTGCCGCTTAGGATTCCATTGCCGGCGGCCAGGCATAATCCTCCATCCGGGCGGTCGAAAGTATCTATTAAGAATCGCACTTCCTCACGGGGTAACAGTTCCCAGACCTTCATGTCACCACTTACCTCGCATCCTCCAAATTTTCCGGTTCAGACATTCTCGGCCTTCTGACGGTACTCAAGCCAGACCTCACGTGGGATAAGCCTTACGGCCAGGGCAAATCCCAGAGGCACCAGAATAAGATCGTCCAGATACCCCAACACTGGAATGAAGTCCGGGATCAAATCCACCGGGCTGATTAAATAGGCGATTAAACATACCACCAGGACTTTGACGTACCAGGGCACCCGTGGGTCTTTAGAAGCCAGGCGTAAGGCCCTGGCCTCTAATTTGAGACGCCGCGCTTTTTCCCGCCAACGGTTAATCTTTTCGGTATGTTCAGGACCAGGCATCCTTGGAAGAAAATCCGTTTAAAAACTTAAGCTCAGGATCTTTTCATAATCCAGTCCGGGGCCACGTCTTAAACCGGGAATTATATAATGATTATATCGACACACAATCTTTGACTCATTAAAGGAGTAAAAAAACCTGTTCTTGACTGATTATGGCCAATGTCGCTTAAAAGTTGAGCTCTTTAACCTCCTGACCAAAGGCGGATAAAACAATACCTTCTCCCACATCAGCGGGAGAAGGCATCCGATCCCATTCTTATAATCCCTCAGTCAGCAGCTTTTCGGCGACCCGCTCGAAATGATAATTAGTGTCACCGCAACTGGTATCGTAGGTCTTGGCCCGCCTATAAAACAAGGCGATATCCGCCTCCCGTGTGGTACCGATCCCTCCGTGTATCTGCACGGCTCTCTCACTGATGTAAGTGAATTTCTCGTTAGCGCAGGCCTTGAGCGATGAAGCGTCGGTCAGGTAATCCTCCCCTTCATCGATCATACAGGCCACTTTGTATAGATAGTTGCTGACGGTATCATAGGCCAACAGCATGTTGGCCATGTAATGCTGAATGGCCTGATAACCGCCGATGGGTTTCCCGTACTGCTCCCTCTGCTTGGCGTATTCAGCGGTCATATCGATACTGACCTTGCACCCGCCGACCATTTCAGCCGATTTGGCCACCGCGGCCTTGGCGTTTACAATTTCCAGAACCTTTTCCGCGTTGCCCGGCGTGCCAAGTAGATTCTCTCTGGGCACCTTAACGTCCTTGAAAATTACCTCGCAGGAGTTGTCCTTACCTATGGTGGGTATCTTGGAAATGGTCAGGCCCGGATCATTGGCGTCAACAATAAAGAAACTGAGACCTTTATCACCGGCCTTGGCCACTACGATGAGTTTATCACTGATATTAGCGTCCATGACAAACAATTTGACGCCATTTAGAACGTACTGGCCGCCGTCTTCTCCCGCTGTCATGTTCAGACTGCCGGGCAAAAAGCTGACGTCTTCTTCGTACTGGGCCAGAGCCATTATCAGGCTGCCCTCTGAAATCTGAACCAGGAGGTCTTTTTTCTGATCCCCGGTCCCCGCCTCAAGTATGATTAAACCGCATTGCACGATGGTCGAGAAGAAAGGACTGAGAAAGACGGCCTTACCCATTTCCTCCTCGAGTATGATCAGGTCCATGAATGTTCCGTCGTAACCGCCATACTCCTCAGGGAAGAGTAATCCGGTCCAGCCGAGTTCGGCCACTTTCCGCCAGAGTTCGGGAACATACCCCTCCTCGGTCTCCTCTATTTCCTTTACTTTATCGTAGGGGCATTCATTGGCTAAAAATTTCGCGGCGGAATCCCTTAAAATATCTTGTTCGGAAGTAAAATCAAGATCCATCTCTTCTGACCTCCTTATTTAGTGCCCGTCCGGAAATGGTTATTTTCCCCAATCTCTTTGTTGGACGAAAAAAATTATCCTCGGAATATCAAATATATGCCTGCGGCAATTTTTTTCGTCCGCCTCGATCTTTAAAAAAATTCCTCATTTCTGGACAGACACTATTTAAACCTTGGCAGTTCCAGACCGACCCAGGCGATGATGTTGCGTTGAATTTCATTCGAGCCGGCACATATATTCGAGCCGATGCAAGTCTGATAACCGTCTATCATGTGTCCGTCCATGGGCGACCACTTGGAACACTCGACCTGGCCGTAGAGGCCCATGATATCCATAGCGAAATTGACCGTGAGTTGGTGGAGTTCGGAACTATGGACTTTTGACTCGGAAGCGGCTGCCGGTGAGAAAAGAAGATTTCCCTTTTCCTGCAGCCAGGCTATCTTGTATGACAAGGCCTTCCCGGCCTCCATCTCCATATATAACTTGGCTAGTTTTTGCCGTACCAGGGGATCCTCGGAAAGATACTTGCCGTTTCGTTTGGTTGTCTTCACGTATTCAATCAGGCCCTCCATGGTCCTTCGCATGCCCGCGTACCCACCAGCGCCCGACCTTTCAAAATTCATGGTAGCCCGTGTTAATTTCCAACCCTCGTTTTCAGGTCCGATCCTCTCTTCCACCGGCACCTTCATATCGGTAAAAAAGATCTCGTTATACACATGAGCCCCGTTCATATAGTTGATCGGCCTCACTTCGAGACCGGGTGTGTCCATTTTGATGTTAAAAACAGAAAGACCGGTGCTCCTTCTCTGAGTCGGGTCCGTCCTGGCCAGCAGAAACATGTGGTCGGCGCGGTGAGCCGCGGTTATCCATATTTTCTGACCGTTAATGACATAGTGGTCACCGTCCCGGATGGCGGTCGTAGTCAAAGAGGCCAGGTCCGATCCCGCGTTCGGCTCACTCCATCCCTGGCAGTATTGAACCTCTCCTTTGGCAATGGGCGGCAGCAGCCGCTGTTTCTGTTCTTCCGTGGCATAGAGCATCAACGTGGGCGCAAACATGCCCACCGCCCACGGATCCAGACCAGTGGCGCCATGGTAGGAGAATGATTCACTGAATAACAGCTGTTCCGTAACAGAAGCTTCCGCACCTCCATATTCCTTGGGCCAGGCCAGGGTGATATAACCCTTCTCGGCCAGGCGGCTTTTCATATATTGATAGAATTCCCAACCTTCTTCCGAATTGAATCCAGCTTCCAGCGCCCCCGCCTGCAGATACTCCGGGGGAGCCTTTTTCATCTCTTCTATGAAAAACCGGTCAAACTCCTCTTTCTTTTCTCTCATTTCCGGTGATAATTTGTAATCCATAACCTCCTCCTGTCTTAGGTATCGATCAATTTACCCGATACAGAACCCATTTAAAATTCCATAACCAGGGGTCTTTGCTTTAAGACCCGATAACTATCTAATTTCTCGAAAGATCCGTCTTAGGTTGAAGTTCCAGTGATATAATAATTATGGTATTTAACGCTAAAAACATCAGTCAGAAACGGAAAATATCCTACCACATAGCCGGGTAAAAGTAATTGATTAAATCAGGAAGCCCCTATAATTCAGGTGATGTCTTGGTCCCTTTCCTCAATCCTTTTCTCAGCAACCCACGGTCTGTATTTGACCGAGTTTTCAATCCGGCGGGAGAGTCCACGCAGGAGATTACAATCCCCGTGAGTCAGACCGGCCCGGTTAAAAAGTCGTTTAAGACTCATAAGACGATGGTCCGCGTTCCAATCCTTTAGGAATTCTATATCCAGCAGGGCTTTTTTCAGGTGTTCATACATCTCTTCCAACTCGCCCACCGGAGCCAGTCTCGGTTTTCGTACCGGTAAATCACTCGAACCGGCCATCAATAATTCGTAGCCGATAATCAATACGGCCTGAGCCAGGTTGATAGAACTGGTTTCCGGGGAAGCCGTGGGAATGGAGACAGTGGCCTGGCATAAACGGAGTTCAGTTGTGGTAAGGCCGTTTCGTTCAGGACCGAAAATAATGGCTATCCGGTTTTCACGGCTGACGTCTATCAATTCCCGGGCTAGTTCCCGGGGGGTGTGAAAAGGCCCCCGGAAAGCACCATGGCGGGCCGTTGTTCCCACCACATAGTTGAAATCCGTCACCGAGTCGGATAATTCTTCGCAAATGGTCATCTCCCGGACCAGGTGCTGTCCGATCCTGGTAGCCGATGACAACATAATCTCTTCATCTAAATGACGAGGCCGCACCACTATCAACTCATTCAAGCCCATGTTGGCCGCGGCTCGGGCCGCGGTTCCGATATTCTCGCTCAATTGGGGGCGGTTGAAGACAACAGCCACGTTTTCCAGTTTAATTCCGTTTCCGGTCATTAGCCGTCCCTTAAAAATTGGAATAGGGTGAAAAGCGCCATAGTCCCCGCTTTTCTGAGGATGATCTGCCTGGTCCCCCTGAACTCCTGGATCCACTCACCCTGGCCTTCGGGTCCGCTTACCAAGGCCTCTGCCCTGAACCGGCCCTCTTCCTCCTCGAAAGCGGCCGGGGCCAAGACTAGGTCGGCCTGAAAATCGACCTTGGCACGTTCACACAACTCGGAGGGAGGAAAAGGTTTATCCAGAATCTGGCCGAGTACGAGTTCCGGCCCAATGCTTACCACTTCAGCCCTGATATTTGAATCCATTTAATCCCCCATTACTTACACAGAGTAGTTATTTTAACAGCCAGGCTGACGAGGAAGCAAGCCTTGATGTAATGGGATAAAAACGAGCAGGTGTTCGGTCGCGCTAAAAACGCCGCGGGCAACCAGGAAATTTCGCTGCCCGCGGCGCCTTTAATTCGGTCTGGATTAAAAATACGTATTTAAAATGGCTTCTTCAAGGCCGCGGAATCGCCCAGTTCTTCCTCGATCTGAAGAAGCCGGTTGTACTTGGCAATGCGTTCGGACCGGCTGACCGACCCGGTCTTTATCTGGCCAGTGCCAGTGCCCACCACCAGGTCGGCAATAAATGTATCCTCGGTCTCGCCCGAGCGGTGGGAAACCACGGCCGTAAATCCGGCCCGGTGGGCCATCTCAATAGTCCGCAGCGTTTCGGTCACCGTACCGATCTGGTTGAGCTTAATCAGGATGGAATTCGCCGCGTTTTCCTCTATGCCCCGCTGTAATCTCTTGGGATTGGTGACAAAAATATCGTCCCCGACGTTTTGTATCTTGCCGCCGAGTTTCTGGTTCAAGGCCGTCCAGCCGGCCCAATCGTCTTCAGCCAGACCGTCCTCGATAGACCTGATGGGATATTTTTTTATCCATGACCCGTAAAGCTCGATCATCTCGTCCGAAGTTTTGGAGGATCCGTCGGATTTGTGGAAAATATACCGCGATTTTTCCTCGTCATAAAAAGAACTGGCCGCCGAATCCAGGCAGAGGACCACGTCCTTTCCCGGTTTGTATCCAGCCGCCTCGATGGCCTTGATGATGACCTCCAGGGCCTCTTCATTAGACTTCAGGTCCGGGGCGAAACCCCCTTCATCACCCACGGCCGTGGAAAGCCCGTCGCTGCTCAATACCTTTTTCAGAGAGTGGAAGACTTCCGCTCCAACCCGCAAGGCCTCGGTGAATGTTTCTCCAGCCAGCGGCATGACCATGAATTCTTGTATATCCACGTTGTTGGCGGCGTGTTCCCCGCCGTTCAGAATGTTCATCATCGGCCGCGGAAGCTCACAGACGTTAGCCCCGCCAAGGTACCGGTAAAGAGGAAGCACACAGGCCTCGGCCGCGGCCCGGGCCACGGCCATGGACACGCCCAGAATGGCGTTAGCCCCCAATGATTCCTTGTTTTCCGTACCATCCAGGTCGATCATGACCTGGTCTACCAACACCTGATTAAGGCCGTCATTGCCCAATAGTTTCGGAGCGATACCCTCCTGTACATTCTGAACGGCCTTGAGCACTCCTTTACCATTGTAACGATTCGAGTCTTTATCCCTTAATTCAAGGGCCTCGTGCACACCGGTTGAGGCCCCGGACGGCACGGCCGCGCGGCCGAAAGAACTGTCTTCCAGCCAGACATCAACCTCCACGGTGGGATTGCCTCGGGAATCCAGGATCTCCCTCGCCTTGATCTCAACGATGGCTAACATATCGACCTCCCTTAAAAAACTGAAAATTATGAGTAAGTGTGAACGGCCAATTCGAACTCTGTAAATGGGGTCAAGTCTGCTCTTGACTCTTATTGCCTATACTTGACAGTTCATCTTTCTAATCACGTTTATACTCGCGCGGAATTTCAACCACTAATAATCCAAAATCACGGCGTGGGCCTGACCCGGACCATGTACCCCATGCACGATGGTTAATTGTATGTCCGCGGTCTTGCTCGGGCCGCTGATGAAAGCGGCCGCCCGGGGCGGTGAATTTTTATTTTTATTAAAATGCTCGAAAGCCTGGCCGATATGATGGACGAGCCTGCTCCTGGGGATCAAAGCCACATGGGTCGGGGGCAGAAGTGAAGCGGTTAAATCAAGTTTGTTATCACTGGTCACCATGATCGTGCCGCTGTAGGCCAGGGCCAATTCAGCCCCGGTCAATCCCACCTCGACCGAGGGGAACTCCTCCGGTTCTGTAGCGATTCTAAGTTCCAGCTTTTGGACGATTCCATCAAATTCGGGCATCAGGTCATTAAATGATGAAGCAGCCATCACGGTCTTACCCCTGGCCGGCCCAAGGATTTTCGCCATAATCTGAGTGAGACCTCTAGCGGATCTAGCTCGGTGAAATATTCCAGTCGAGGCCTGCCAGTGTTCCTTGAACCGTTTCACCAGATCAAGACCGGGAGGCAGGATCTCCTCCGGGGTGGGGCCGAGGTTTTCCGGCAGGTTTGTACCCGCGGAAATCAGGGCCGACCTGACACGGTTGAGAATTATCTCACGGGAATCTTTCATTTAAGATCCTCGTCTGAAACCGCACGGTGAAAAGGTACATCGGCCGGTTGGGGCAGACGCCGGTTGGATCCCATGTTCTTTATCAGTTCCGGTCCCCGCTGTATCCTGCCCTCTGAATCCAGAGCTAACTTGGTGGCCGCCTTTATTATTCTCCCGGCCGAATCGTAGCCTAAAGGAGTGCTATAGAGTCTGGCGGCCACAGCCAGGGATTTCAGGAGCAGGGGCGATGCTTTTTCCACGGCCTGGCTGCGAAGTTTCAGGATCATTCCCGGCAGGTCGATCATGACCGGACAGACCTCGGCGCACGTACGGCAGAGGGTAGAGGCCTGAAGCAGGTCTTTCGTCTCTGACGGTCCCTTGGCCAGAGCGGTCAGGACCACTCCCATGGGCCCTGAGTACACCCATGGATAGGCATGGCCGCCGATGGTGCCGTAGACTGGACAGGCGTTCAGACATGCCCCGCAACGGATACAGCGGAGCATCTGCCGGAAGTCGGGATCGGCCAGGATTTTTGTCCTGAAATCATCCAGTAGGACGAGATGAAATTCCTCGGGCCCTTCCCCCTCAGAACCTGCCGGACCGGTGATAAAAGAGGTATAGCTGGGCAGCCTTAGATTCATGGTTGAAATGGGGAGAACCTTGAGAAGCGACTGAAGGTCGTTAAAATCCGCCACGACTTTCTCGATACCCATTACGGCTACGTGAATGCGAGGAAGTGTAGTCGAAAGCCTGATATTTCCTTCATTTTCCAGAAGTACTATGGTCCCTGTTTCCGCCACGGCGAAGTTGGCCCCGGTAATCCCCATGTCGGCCTGTAAAAAACTTTCTCTCAGCACCCGCCGCGCGGCCATAGTCAACTCGGCCGGATCATCGGTATATGAAATGCCCAGTTTTTCCTCAAAAAGACGGGCTACTTCTTCCTTGGTCTTATGCAGGGCCGGACCCACAATATGGGAAGGCCTCTCCCCAGCCAGTTGGATAATGTACTCGCCCAGGTCCGTTTCCAGGACCTCAAGACCAGCCCGCTGAAGCGCGGGATTCAGGTCTATTTCTTCAGTGACCATGGACTTGCCCTTGACCACACATTTTACGTTTTTCTCCCGCGCGAGACTGACTATGTAATCAATAACGTCCTGTGGACCGTCCGCCCAGACAACCCGGCCGCCTGCCTTTTGAACGGAATCCTCCAATTTTTCAAGATAGTAATCGAGCCGGTTCAGCACTTTATCTTTGGAGGCGCGGGCCCTTTGTCTCAAATTCTCAAAACCGCCCACCTCATCCATTATTTTCAGCCGCTGGGCCCCACCGGAAAAGGCCGTGAGAAGGGCCATGGCGTTTCTTAAGAATTCGTTCTTAAGGCCGCGGTCGATAGCCTGATCCAGGTCAGTGGGTTTAAACATCATATTATTCATCACTTACCGGCAAGTACTTCCGTAATATGCACCGCTTTGAGATTCGTTTCGAGAGGCTCAAGCGCCGAATTCAGGTTGATCAAACAGCCCGGCTCGGTGATCACCATGGTGTCGGCCCCCGAGGCCAGGGCGAATTCTATCTTTTTATGAGCCAAGACCGAAGAAAGTTTCCCGAAGCGGGCCATAAACACACCTCCGAACCCGCAGCAGCGGTCGGGATTCATCATCTCTACGAGTTCCAGACCTTCGACTTGGTTTAAAAGTATTCTAGGTTCCTTGGTCAAACCCAACCCTCTTAAGGGGTGACATGAGTCATGCACGGTTACTCGTCCGGAAAAGTTCGCATCCAGGTCAATCACTTCTATCTCATTTACCAGAAAATCCGTGAGCTCAAAGGTCC
>JAZGHI010000584.1:0-2702 GCA_036480955.1 Candidatus Adiutricales bacterium | reverse complement strand
ATCCGTCGTTTAGAGCGTTTGTCATATTAATGTTCCGTTTTAGGCCATTAATAACATGAAAACTAAGTCAGTCAATCGTCCTCCATACATCGAGACAAACGCCAAAACATCATGTAATTGCCTTAAGTTACATGTCTCCGATGTTAGCTGATAGGATAATTGCTCCCTTTACTGGAAACGGAACATATTTTTGGCAATTACCAAATTCTCTCTAATCAGGGGCCGTATCGATTAAGGAATCCATTATAGTAATTACGTTGTATCCAGCCTCAAAACCGCCGAGGTCAAAACAAACAAGCAGTCTTGTATGCCAGAGGCAGGTTAGTGTCAAGCGGTTTCAACGCCGTGCGAGCAAGGACGTCACCATGAAACGCCTCATTATTGTTTAACCTTCATCAATTGCTTTGGCCCTAGTGTTTAAGCAGTTGGAGAGGGAGATTGTCGGCCACCAGAAAACCCTTCTTCGTGGGCACAACCCGGCCGTTTTGAGTCACTATTAAGCCCAGTTCCTCGAGCTTCAGCAATTTTTCATCAAGGATACTCCCCTCTCCCAGAATCTTCAGGTCGAATCCTTCCCTGGTCCTCAATCCCAGAAAAACCGCTTCCAGATCCAGCTGCTCCCGCGCCAGGCGCTCCTTATCCTCAACCGGCAGCTTGTTTGAATCAAGCACCTGGCAATATGTTTCTATTGAATTATAATTCCACCACCTTTCGCCGTCTTTATACGAATGGGCCGACGGGCCGAGGCCCAGATATGGCGTGTGGCGCCAGTATTTCTGGTTGTGCCGGGAACGATTCATATCGCCGAATGCGAAATTGGAGACCTCATAATGAACGTAGCCATGATCTTCAAGGAGCCGTGAGGACGTAAGAAACAGATTCGCGGCCCGATCTTCTTCACAAGGTCTAATAAGCCCTTGATCTTTCATGTTGGAAAGTAAAGTACCTTTTTCATAGGTCAGCTGGTAACAGGAAACGTGCTCCGGTGTATAAGACAGAGCCTTTTCAAGGGATTTTTTCCATTTTTTCTCTGTCTGACCCGGCAGACCGAAAATCAAGTCCAGGCTTAGATCAAAGGTCCTGCTTTTCAATTTAATCTGTTTCAGGGCGTCCATGGCTTGACCGGCCGTGTGTCTTCTTTTTAAGAACACCAGGTCCTGATCGTCAAAAGACTGCACCCCCAGGCTGATGCGATTAATTCCCAACTCTTTAAAATGACCGAGTTTTTCCTCGGTTATATCGTCGGGGTTGGCTTCGATGGTGATTTCCGCGCCAGGTATGATGTCAAAGCAGTTGAACAACCGATCAAACAGAGCGGTCAGGGTGTCATTACTGAGGTGGCTGGGTGTGCCTCCGCCCACGTAAAGCGTATCGAAGGCCTCAAACCTGCGGGAATACAACCCGGCTTCCCGCTTTAGGCCTTCGAGCCAATCCGGTATGAGGGATGAGTCTGTGACTGAGTAGAAATCACAATAGACGCATTTTGAAGCGCAGAAAGGGACGTGAATATAGAGGCCGGGCTTATCCAGGTTAATCATTGTCGGATTTTAAGACGGCGACAAAGGCCTCCTGGGGGATCATGACCTGGCCGACCATCTTCATGCGGGCCTTGCCCTTTTTCTGCTTCTCCAGGAGTTTTCTCTTTCTGGTGACGTCCCCCCCATAACATTTGGCTGTGACGTCTTTACGAAAGGGGGATATGGTCGAACGGGAAATAATGGTGCCGCCGATGGCCCCCTGGATGGGAATTTTAAAAAGATGTCGGGGGATATTCTCTTTAAGACGGTCGCAGATTTGAACCGCTCTCATACGGGCACGGTCTCTTTGTACGATCATAGACAGTGCATCCACTCTCTCGCCGTTAACCAGGATGTCGAGCTTTACCAGGTCGCTCTTCTTGAAATCCAGCAGGTCATAATCAAATGACCCGTAACCCTGGGTCACTGTTTTCAAGCGGTCATAAAAATGAAAGACCACCTCAGCCAGAGGCATGTCGAAATTGATCTCGATCCGGCCCGGTGTGGGGTAACTGAATTTGGAATTGATGCCCCGATGTTCGAGACAGAGCTTCATGACCGCTCCCATGTACCTTTCCGGAATGAGGATACTGGTCCTGATATAGGGTTCTTTCGATTCTTCGATCCCGGCCGGGTCCGGATAATACTGCGGATTGTCTATCTCCAGAACCTCCCCATCCGTCATGGTAAACCGGTACTTGACGCTGGGCGCGGTCATGATAATGGCCTGACCGAACTCTCTTTCCAGGCGCTGGGCCACTATTTCCAGGTGAAGAAGACCCAGAAAACCGCAGCGAAAACCCTGACCCAATGCGGCCGAGGAATCTTTCTCGTATGTGAGTGAAGCGTCGTTCAGTTCATATCTTTCCAACGATTCCTTTAGAGATAAATAATCGTCCCCTTCAATGGGATAAATGGAAGAAAAAACGACCGGTTTGGCCTCCTTGAACCCGGACAGCGGTTCGGCCGTGGGGTTATTCTCCAGGGTAATGGTATCGCCTATACGTGTATCGCTTACGGTCTTGATCCCGGCCATAATATACCCAACCGACCCGGCTGAAAGAACATCCCGGGGTTCGCGTGTGAGTCTGAAGATCCCCACCTCTTCCACCTTATAAAGAGCGTCGGTGGACATCAACCGTATGGTGTCTCCAGGACGGACAGCGCCCGTGAAAACCCGGCAGC
>JAZGHI010000583.1:0-2092 GCA_036480955.1 Candidatus Adiutricales bacterium | reverse complement strand
CCAGAACATCATGGCGATGCTGAATACAGCCGACCCGGTCTGACTGACCATTTGTCCCTGCCAGAGCAGAAAAAAGTTGCGGTTCATGAGTCTTTTCGGGTCAATCATAGGAAGTGTTCCTTTCCAGCCTTTCCGTGTTCCGGGGTAATTTCCTTAAAAAGACCCTCACCCATACAGAGCACATGACCAGCACACATCCGTTTACAAAAAAGGGAACTGAATGCGCCGTGGCGTCATAAAGGATTCCGCCGATTATAGGTCCCAGCACAAAACCTAGACTTCCGACCAGGGCGAACAGCCCGTAACTTCTTCCCCTCCTTTCGATTCCGGCCAGGTCGGCGAAAATGGCTGTTACAGCCGGGCCGGAAATTGCCCAGAGTGCGGCGGAAAAAGTATAAAGTATGGCCAGAAAAGGGATAGAGGGCGCTCCCGGGAGGGCCAGTGATATGGTGCCTGACCCGGCCAGACCAAGGGCCATCATCTTGATGCGGTTGAATCGGTCACTTAACGCGCCCAGCCTCGAGGCCAGGAAGGCGGTGACCAGACCGGCCGGTAAAAAGGCCCAGGCCAGCTTGGATATGTGGGTGGTGAATTTATCCTGCAGGAAAATCAGATAAATAGGCCCAAGCATGGCCTCGGAGGCGCTCATTATGAAAACCACAATCAACAAGGCCGCCAGAGGCCAGGATAAATCGAACCTTTGAGGCGTGCCCGCCTGCGTTACCGGTTTCGTTTCGGGCACATTTTTCCAGGCCAATCCGGCCCCGAGAAAAGCCATGGCCGCGTACCCGATAAAAGTAATCTGCCAGGCGAAAGCGTTCGGCATGGAGGAAATAATAAAAAATCCGGCGAAAATCCCAATCAATCCGCCTCGCGCCGTAACCTCGTCTATCCGTCCGAAGGCCCGGCCCCGGTCCTGGGGTAAAGTTACGTCAGCCACCATGGTGTTGACGGAAATCCATAAAAAGGACGCACCGATACCTTGTAGAATCCGGGCCAGATAAAGGCCGGCCAGGTCACTCGCCAGAGAGAATGCGCCCATGGCCAGTGAATAAATCAGAAGAGCGATTACAAAAAAATGTTTGCGGCCAAAACGGTCCACGGCCCAACCGATCACCGGGCGGAAGATGATGGTCATGGCCGTGAAAACCGAGAAAAGTCCGCCTATCTCCAGCGCGGTGGCTCCCAATTCCTTGCTGAAAATCGGCAGACCGAAACCCAGGAAGGCGAAGGGGAGGGACCATAATAAAAGCGGGCGATGAAGAGGCGCGGTAGGTTCGGGCGCCTGGCCGTTGGAACCCATCAACAGGCGCTTTCTCGCGTGATCAGGGCAGACAGGCAGTGTATGTTTTCAATCTTCCCAGACCAGGCCCCGAAATCCGCAGCTATCTCGGTTAACACGATGTCGCCGGTTCTACTTGAAAAACGGAGTTACTAAGCAGCCCGACATGGGCTCGACGCAGTTCCTGAGCTGGGGCTCAATCTGCCTTTGAAGCCTTTTTATTAGCAGCCACTGTGTTTGAGGCTCGATATACCGGGTCTTGTCTTTTCTTTTTATCCATAAATTAGGCATGATGTACCTCCCTTAATTCCGAATTTTTTTTGCTGCCTCATCGTTATTGATCTTTAGCAGTTTTTGCGCCAAAAATTAAAAGTTCAATTAAATCAAGTCATTATATCTTTTAATAACACATTCGTTCAAACCATCACGGCATGTAGAGATAAAAATTGGTCATATTCGCCAGATCGCGGCGTAATACTAATACAATGTATAAGAAGGCAAGGCCGGGACCTTACGATTTCTTTAAAAACCTGAAAGCCCGGCCATTAGAGCGTTTGTCATATTAATGTTTAAGTTTTAGGCCATTGATAACATGAAAACTATATCGGTCAACCATCCCCCAAACGTCGAGACAAACTCTCTAGATACGCCTGAAGGCCGGATATACAGTTCGGAACAGTTCTTTTCGCAAGGTAAATCAGTTGGGATTTCCATCAAACTTCCGGGATAACGAGTAGCCCGGACGTCATACGTCCGGGTTCGCCGGAGGCGGACAAGAGGGCCGGCCGGAAAGTTCTTTAGAGTCAATCA
>JAZGHI010000582.1:0-3296 GCA_036480955.1 Candidatus Adiutricales bacterium | reverse complement strand
GTATCGATACTGAGTGGCACTGTTTGGCCTGTGGTAACGATTTTGGCGAAAAGACAAAGAAGTCCGCGTTTGGCGTGCCCCCAGCCAATTGCCCCGAGTGTGGCGCGGAAGCCGCAAGAGTAGTTTATCGCAAGTGTCCCAACTGCGAAGAGGAGGTACAGTATTATCGTCTGCGCTCGTCTAAAACTGGACACGCTCAAAAGCAGGCTATGGAGGGACAGAATCAATCCACCAGCCAACCTACGGTTCAGGGATCCCAGGCTATGGCAATGGCACTGGATACGGAGATTCAGTTTAGGGTTAAGCTGGCTGACGGAAGTTATGGTTGGACCGACTGGATGAACAGTATGGGTGCGCAGCAAAAGGCTGTGCAGGAAAATATGACCTGTTCCGAATGTGGCGACCGTTTATTTCCCCGATGATATTTGACCACCATCAAGAATTTCATGGGTAGTTCCTACAACGGCCGGGCCACGGCCGAACTGACTATCCGTACGCCAAGGACTTTCTGGAGATTGCCAGACGCATGAATTGCATACATTCGTTAGCTACCATCCAAGGAGAAGTCAGTTCTTCTGACCCAAAGGAAAAACACAGCAACAAAGAAATGAACCCAAAAATGATTTTTCACTCAAGATTCAGGTTAAGACCGCCTCGACAGCAGAATTGTTAACTGCTCTAGATTATTTTGGAAGGTTTATTGATGCCGTGCAGAAAAAATTATCTTTGTAAGCGTATACATGGGAAATCTCCGAACGAAACCGTACTTATTCTGAGTTTGTTGACGGGGTTTGCATTTTTACTTTCTTTTATCCTGGTACCCACCACAGTTTCGGCTCAGACGGAGAGTCCGGAAAGGCAGACTGAAGCCCGGGCTACGGTACTGGGCGCCGAACCGGGCAATGTGAGAATGCAGAATGCCGACATTGGGATCATCCTGTGGGGACCAGACGATCGGCCAACTCTCAGTGTGGGAAAGTCAGATGTCTGGGATAGGCGTTTGATCGGGAATATGCCGATAACTATTAAAGAAATAAAAGAAATCTTACTCCTTCCAAAACATGAGAGAGATAACCCCGCAGCACGCTCCAGAGCTTTAAAGGCATACGAAAGCATAAGGGCGGAATCTAAACAGGCTTATAATAATCACGACTTTCCGTGCCCCAAGCCGGGAGGCCAACTTATCCTGGGCTTACCTTTTATGCGAGAGGGACAAGGCGGTAAGATAAGTTTAGAGAAAGGTGAGGCCCAGACCTATTCTTTCCAGGCCCGGAACGGTAAAAAGAAGATAGACCTGATGATATATGTCCATGCAATGCGAAACCTTATTATTCTGGAAGGTAATGGAACAGGCCTGGATCAAGGAGACTTCTGGGTCCGTATCTACCGCCATTGGGATACGATAAAACCTGGAGGAAAGATGAATCCAACAATGGGTAATCTTTTCTCGGTGAGGGACTTTGAACGTATGGTCCCACCCAGAAGTTTTCAAGAGAAGGGGGTCTTCGGCATTTACCAGGACTTTCCTCAAGAGATGACTTTTCCCAAAGGGTTTCGATGCGTATTTGCGGCTTCACTCCAGGGAGTGCCCGTAAGGCACCGGCTTGATAATGGAAAGTTCAATCTGGGAACGCCGATGGTTACTGAGAAGGAAGGCTGGGTTAGTTGGACCAGGCCCAAGGTTTTTACACCGATTAACAAGGCGCAAGGCGCATCCGCTACCGTCTATCCTGGTCCTCTCAATGGAGCGTTCCGCATCATCGCCACCGTTTTCACCACTCAGGATGACGCACATCCTAGGAACGCGGCGGTGCGAGCCCTTGTTCAGACATCAGCTACCCCGGGCCGCGTGCTTCGTAAAGAACATACCAGTCGCCTCGATGATTTCGGCGAGGGGAAGGTGAAAACGCCCTACAAGCCGAGGCCGGCTGGATACTACGGTGATGTTGGTCTGGTCGATGTGAGTTCGTCAAAGTTCTGCTTTCAGGATTCGGCCCCGTGGCACGGCGATTTTCATCTCAATGATGGTTGCCAGACTATTCAACCCCCCCGAAAAGACTATACCGCATTAGAGCCTTGGTTCTACCTGATTGAGACAATGTTACCCGCTGCAAAAAGACAGGCACGTGATATCTACGGGTGCTCCGGTGCGGCCTATCCGATAGTCCATTTTCCGATCAAGACGGAGCTATTCTTACGGATTATCCCCTGGGACGATTCTATAGAGGTCTCCGGGGGAATTATGAGGAATGTTTGGAAACGCTTTCTCTATACCTGGGATATGGATTACCTTAAAAAGAGAGGCTATCCTTTAATGCGTGAGGTAGCCCGCTTCTATGCTGACTATGTGCAGAAAGAAGAGGATGGGTATTATCATGTAGTTCCAACCGTTTCCTCCGAACACTGGGGATATACAGTTAACTTTGAACGGAACAGAGATTCCAACGCTGCTCTTTCTATGGTTAAATATCATCTGCGAGCAAGCGCCAGGGCGGCTGCTATCTTGGGAGTGGATCAAGAAGAAAGGAAGAAATGGGAAGAGATCGCCGGGCATATGGCTCCCTATCCACTTTACCAGGCCCCGGAAGGGCTAATCTTTGTGGACGTGGCAGGGGCTCCCCCGATAAAATATAATGTTGCTGCTAACATGGCCTGTGTGTGGTTAACAAACGACATTGGATTGGATTCGTCCCCGGAGATGTTGGAAATCGCCCGGCGCACCTACCGGCGGATAAAAACAAATAAGCCTCATGGAGGCGCTTATAAGAAGCAGATTGCCCCAAGATTGGGGATTTATTGGCCTGAAGCTGGGATTATGCGTGAAAACTTACTCCAGTCCCATACGGGGATAATCCGGATATTTCCGGCTGTGCCGGAAAGAGGCCGGCAGGAATTTAAAGACTATTTGGCGGAAGGAGCCTTTGAAGTCTCTGCAAAAAGGGAAGAAGATGGTCTGGTAACCGAGTTTACCATCCGTTCTTTAGCCGGCCAGGATTGTCGTCTGGCTAATCCCTGGCTGGACAAAAGAATAGAAATAATAGATATGAGAACGGGTGAAAAAGTGAAGATAAAAGAATGGAGTAAATATAATAACGAGTATATTTCCTTTAAGACAATTTCCCGGACCACCTACAGGATTCAACTGAGATAGGATAATATTCCCTACTTTTTTTACAAAGTCTTGCCCTGTAGTATATGGGTATTATGGAAGAAAGCATTAGATTGTGTCGGCTCAGCCAAAGTGGGACAAGTAGAAATTTGACATCGCATGACAAATTCGGTGCTTCTTCCGTTAA
>JAZGHI010000581.1:0-6567 GCA_036480955.1 Candidatus Adiutricales bacterium | reverse complement strand
TGACCCTAAAATTTCGAGAATCTCTCGAAGGGCGTTCTTATTCCAAGGAATTCTCCATGAAGATGGGCGATAAAGGCTGGTTGAGCCTGGCCTGGCCCAGGGAATACGGCGGTCAGGCTAAAAACCACATGGAGCAGCTCATTTTTAATGAGGAAATGGCCCGCTACGGGGCTCCTCTTGAATGGCACCGGCGGGCAAGCCAGCAGCATGGGTTTGCTATTGTGCTTTTTGGCACCGAGGAACAGAAGAGATACTTTATCCCCAAAATCGCCTCGAGTGAGCTGAGCATAGCCAACTGTATGAGCGAACCCGGAGCCGGTTCGGACCTGGCTAATGTGCAGACCAGGGCCGTACGCGAGGGTGACGACTACATAATAAACGGCCAAAAAATGTGGACCAGTGGAGCCAGCTACTCAGATTACGGATGGATGCTGGTCAAGACCTCCGCCACGGAATCCAGGCACAAGAGTCTCAGTCTGTTTCTGGTTGATCTGAAAAGTCCGGGTATTGAGATCAGACCGGTTCCCGATCTTCGGGCGGTGGCTGGAGACGTTCATGAGTTCACCAGCCAGATCTTTCTGGAAAATGTCCGGGTCCCCAGCATGAATCTCATCGGTGGAGAGAATCGGGGTTGGTACGTAAACGCGGCGCTGATGGATTTTGAACGTTCTGGTATCGAGGCTGTTGTCAGGAACGAACGTATTATCGATGACCTTCTCGAATACTTGAGGGCACTCAAAAAGGAGGCGGGACCTTCGGAGAGACTGACCATACTTACCCATAAGCTGGTGCAGTTAAAAATAGAGAGTGACATCTCCCGGCTTCTTTCCTACCGTATCGCCTGGATGCAGAGCAACGGCGAGATCCCCAACTATCAGACTTCCATGGCCAAGATATTCAAGACGGAGCTGGCTAAACGTGTCGCCAATCTGGGTATGGAGATTCTGGGGCCCTACGGCCGGCTGGGGCCGGGATCAAGCTGGACCGAACTTCCGGATCCGAAGTGGGATGAATTGCAGCACGCAATCTCGAGCTTTTTTCTAACTGTCCCAATCGGCACCATTGCTCAAGGCACATCAGAAATTCACCGCAACATAATGGCTCAAAGGGGCCTGGGCCTGCCCAGGGCGCGATAGCGACCGGCCAGGATTTTTTGCGCGAAAAGCTAGAGTGAGAATATTTACGGAGCGGAAATCATGGATTTTGATCTAAGTGAAGAGCAAAATATGCTTCAGACAACAGCCCGAAATTTCATGGAAAAAGAATGTCCTATTCAGATGGTCAGGGAGCTGGAAGAGGACGAAATGGGTTATTCCCCGGAGCTTTGGAGAAAAATGGCCGGTCTGGGCTGGCTGGGAATCAACATCCCGGACGAGTATGGTGGATCCGGCGGTAACTTTTTCGATCTGGTTCTCCTCACCGAAGTAATGGGGCGGGCTTTATTTCCGGGACCGTTTGTGCCGGCCGTGGTCTTGGCCGGACCGATCATTTTGAAAGCCGGGAGCGATGAGCAAAAGAAAAAATTTCTTCCCGAAATTACCAGGGGACAGACCATATTAACCCTGGCCCTGACTGAATCCAACGGCAGACCGGACGCCGCGGGTATTGGCGTGACGGCGACCCGATCAGGAGATGACTTTATAATAGAAGGTACCAAGAATTTTGTACCCTACGCTCATATCGCCGACTCGATTCTCTGCGTTACCAGAACCGATAACAATAGGGACCATAATGGGGGGATCACTCTTTTTCTGGTCGATTCAAAAGCCGCGGGAGTAAAAATCGAACCTCTGGCCACAATCACCGGTGAAAAATTATCAAAGGTGACCTTTAACGGCGTTGTCGTCTCAACAGAAGACATGGTGGGGGAACCTGGTCATGGTTGGTCCGCGGTCGAGGAAGCGGTAAGCGAAGCCGCTGTGGCTGAAAGCGCTTATATGGCGGGCGGCGCCCGGTGGGTCCTGGACACGGCTGTTGCTTATGCCAAGGAGAGGGAGCAGTTCGGTGTGCCTATAGGCAGCTTTCAGGCCATTCAGCATAAGTGCGCCGACATGCTAATTGACGTCGACGGCGCGGTCTTTATTGTTTATTACGCGGCCTGGGCCATTACGGAGAACGAGCCCGAGAAAAATTTCGCGGCTTCGGAGGCCAAGGTGTGGGTGAGTGATATGGCGTCCCGGGTAGCAGCGGAAGGTATTCAGGTCATGGGAGGTATCGGTATAACTCTGGAACATGACATGCAGTTATATTATAGAAGGGTCAAGGCCTCGGAAGCCGCTTATGGCGACAGTCATTATCACCGTGAAAAATTGGCCCGGATGCTGAAACTATGACTTGAGATTAGGCCTGATAACTTAAAAGCTGTGTACTGAAAACCATTACATTTGGTACCAAGGCCTTTTTCCGCTCTTCAAATATTTTGGCCACTGAACCCACCCCGCATATTGGATAAGAATTTATAATAGAACACTCTTGACCAAAATCAGTTTTTTCCTGGACAGCAATGATTTTAGAATTAATGCGAGTGGATTCAAATTAACGGAAACGCGCACGAACCGAGAGTGTATCAAAAATTTTTAGTTGTCTGCCCGGTCAAATAATTCCCGGTTTGTGCCGACGGCCATGTTTTGCGGAAATCAATCCTAAAGTCCTGAGCAGAGGATTACTCCAGGCTATCTTCCCCTTCGAATCCTCGATTTCAAGGCGCGCGAAAGTCCAGTCGTCCGGCAGCCTGAAATTTGTCCTGGTCACCGTTGTTGGATCAGAGGCGCCTTTATATTTAAACTTTCCGGGTTGGCCGGTAAGCCGTGTGTACACAACGGGTGAAGTCTCAGCCATTATCCGGTTTCCCTGTTCTATGGCTATTGATTTAAAGGCTGGTCCGTTGGAGCTGTAAAAGTTGCCTTGGCGGATGGCGGTAAGTATAGTCTCTTCCGAGAGTTCCGTGGCGTTGACCATGATCCAGCCACCCTTTTCACCTGGGACTCCTTCTAAGAAATGAGCATCGTCGGTGGCAAATCCGAGTAAGTCAGGTTGATGTACCAGGGCGGCGTCCCAGTGATAAGCTCCGGATCCCATACCAAAGGCCACTTGATTGATGTGGTTATATACCTCCACGCCATTGAAATTGTGGCGTACTCCTTCCGCCGCTGTATTTCCCACCGAATGCGGATGAGCCCATATAAGAGTGCTTCCTTGATCGCGCGTGAACTTAAGGGCTTCCATGAAATCCATACCATCCTCCATGCCCTCAACACCTCCCAGGCACACAACATGGTAGAAGGAACCCTGATCATCGAATCCTTCCAGTTCCATCCCATCCAGAACCAGAAACGGCCAGACATCGCCCAGGTCATCTCTGGGAATAGGGACCTTTTTATCCGTAACACAGATGAAATCGTAGCCGGCTTCGGCATAAAACGCGGCTGCCTCAGGTAAGGTCAATTGGCCGCTCCCGTTTGTGGTGTGAACATGGATACTGCCTTTAAACCAGGTACCTGAACAGTCATAACGGAATCGTTCTTCCATGGATGGGGCTTCAACCATAATTCATCTCCCGTGACTCACTATTAATGATGCGGTTCATTCTACCGGGATTAAACTGTTCGATCAATAAACATAATTATTACCTCAGATTTTTTCTCAACCTGGATACTAATAATCTGCAGGATGTGGACGGGTGCCATGGCCGCTTGTCGGCCATGCATACCTGCTTCCGGCCCAATTGTTTACGAAGTAAACAATCCCGCATCCATGCGTTTGTGAAAACAAACGCTCTAAGACACAAAACTAACCTTCAGTTCCACCATCCCTGAAAAACCGGACCAGTCTAACCGGCGAAGGTGACTAATTTCTTCGATACGGCCGTTAATTTGAATCTGCTTCAAGCCGCCCCAGAATTCATCAGGCAGTCCTTTTATGAAATCCGCCATATCAACCGGTTTCAGTAAAATCCCCTGGTCAAGGAAGACGGGGCCGAGTTCCTTTAAGATCAAGTTGAAAAGCTTTGTAAATATAAGGCCTTTCCGGGTAGGGCCGGATTTTTTCTCCGGAAGGAAGGTGATCTGGCTGCGAAAGGAGGCCAGTTTACCCCCTCGCCGCAAGGTCGCTCCGACCAGGCCGGGCATGGCGGCCGAAAGGGCCAGGATGGAATTGTTTTCAAGAAAAGCCGTCTCCAGGTCATCGATGACCTTTCCATCGAGAAAGATAGTTTTGATACGATCTTCCGCGTAAGATTGATCAATTCCAGGCAGAGATTCGAGAAAGGTCCTTATAGAAGACCCGCAATCGGTTTCCACCATAAAGCCGGACTGAAGAATAGAATAGAAGTATCGCACATTTTTAGTTGGGACAATCAGATGAAGACTAGTGAGGTGTAAATTATCCAACGCCGTTTTTTCCGGGACCTTATCCGAAGTTAAAAACAAGGGAGATCGCGGAAGATCTCCCATTGAATAGTTAATAAAAAAACTTGCTATTACCAGTTAAACACGGTATCCAAATCCTCGTCTTTAACCGCGAAGGTGACGTTGTGAGGCGGTAACGGCTTCTGGCTAAAGAATGCCGGCAGCCGGTCGTGTTGAGCCGTAAAGCCGGCTTGTCTGTTGAAGTCTCTTTCGTTTGTTAGAACGGATTGCCCCAGCGCGACTACATCGTCTTCGGTTAATTCAAGGCCATAAAAGGCGTTGAGCATATCAATCAGCGCTTGGAACGTTTCCGGTTGATCCAGAGCAGCGAAGGCAATGAAGAGACACATGCCCGTCGAATCGACGGCGGCGGTGGCTATTTGAAGGTTTCTGGAGAGTTCGATCTGTCCCTCCGGGCTGAGTGGATCAACACTGCCGCCGATCTGAAGGACATTGGCGGTCACTGCGTAGCCGGCCGTGTGGTCGGCCCCCATGGGGGAGGTGGCGTAAGTAACACCAATACCCTGCACGGCCCTTGGATCGTAAGCGGGCAAGGCCTGGTTCTTGACCACGGGCACCCTTTCCACTCCGAAGGCCCGGCCGGTCATAGCCGCGCCATTGCCCAGAATGCGTCCCAAAGGAGTCCCCTTACCGACCTCTTTCACCAATCTTATGGCGGCCTGGGCGTCACCAAACTCGGCCAACCCGGCCTCCATGGCCACGCCTATCGTCACACCCATCTCGATCGTGTCTATGCCGATTTCGTCATCGAGCCGGTCTAATTGGGCTATGGCATCCAGATCGTCTATTTCGCAATGAGCGCCGTGGGCCCAGACGGTCTCGTATTCAGGCTGCTTGGTCAAGTAATTCCCGTCTTTATCGTTCCATGTTCCCGAGCACTGAATGACGCAGCCGGTGTGGCAGCCGTGAGTAGCTTTTCCTCCCCGGGCTGTCTCTATCTCGGCCTCGGTCTCTCCACAGATCTTGGATACCCCTTCGAACCGGCCTTTGCTAAAATTGCGGGTAGGAAATCCACCCGCTTCGTTAATAATGTTGGCCAAAACATTGGTCCCGTAGGCAGGAAGGCCCTCGCCGGTTACCGGATGCTTCTTCAGGCCGTCAATCCATACTTTGTTGGCCGCCTTGAATTTATCCGGGTCCTGGGGATTCCGCATCTTCATGCCTGAATCGTCCAGAACAATAACCTTAATCCCCTTGGCCCCCATAACCGCGCCGACACCGCCGCGTCCGGCGTGACGCGTGGGTCTCTGTTCCATGTCCGTGCAGGCTATTGTCGCGGCGCACATCTTCATTTCACCGGCCGGGCCGATGGAAATACAGGCGACTTTTTCACCGTGCTGGGCCTTCATTTTTTCGATCACGTCATAATTGCTCAGCATCTTGAGACTATTGTCGGCCGTGATCTTCACCCCGTCCTTGTCGATGAACACTTTATAGAGATTGTCATTATTGGGCTTGCCTTCCAGGACAATGGCCGCGTATCCCAACCTGGCCATGACCTGAGCCGCCTGCCCTCCGGCATTCGCTTCTTTTATCCCTCCGGTGAGGGGGCTTTTACAACCGATTGAGAGCCGGCCGGACATAGCGGCGGTAGTGCCGCTGAGCAGACCCGGAGCAATGACCAGCTTGTTGTCCGCGCCCAGGGGATGGCACAATGGGGGCACTTCCTTGGAAACAATGGCGGAAGTGAGCGCCCGGCCACCCGAACCGGCGTAATCGCCTAACGGCGTCTCGCTGACTTGCGGATTATCACCGGCTCCCACGTCGATTCTTAAAATCTTATCCATACCTTTTTCTCCTTATGTCTTAAGGTTTACAGTGGATTAAACAACGCCTCAGATCCAGGAAAGCGGAGAGATTTCCCTGATCTAACGAACCTTTACACCCTCTAATGTTGCGCTCTCAATCAAAACCTGCCAGTCGGGTTGTAATACACGAAAGTTGGCTTTAGAGATGTAAGCTCACCTTGCCTCTTCGATAAGGCGATGTCAATAAGAAAGGCGCTGTGTTTGTTTGATTGCGGCGCGGGAAAATTAGAATCATCTCCAAAAGAGTTGATGATTTTGAAAGGATTCAAGGGGTCAAGGGTCTAAGGATTCGAGTGAAATGCTTAAGAATTACATATAACGTTTGCCAAAAG